>DAIEML010000087.1 GCA_027349615.1 Ignavibacteriales bacterium
TGATATTAGTAAAAAAACTTCGGCAACTTCATCTCATTTCCGGCAAAACAACAATCAAATTTTTCCAAAAGTACTTCAGCAAATTTTAACTCTTTTACTGAAAGAAAAACCACTTTCTGAAATTTCAGAAGAAATTCTTAAACAAACTATAAAAACAGCTAATTGCCAAGCCGGCTTAATTATTTTCAGTAATGACGATAATAAGAATCTTGATTTTCTATTTTCAAGTCATCATAGCGAAGCAAAAAATAACGATGAAATTAAACGAGAAATTCAGGGAAGTTTTTCTTTTATAAGTAAGTGGCTTTCTGTAAACAAACATTCATTTGTTGCATCTAATAATTCTGATAATTTGGGTTATAATGTTGCACAAATTCTTCAATGCAGATCTGTAGTTATCTCACCTTGCTTTTTCGATGAGAAATTACTCGCTTCAATTATCATTGGTAAAAAGAACGAAATTTTTTCTGATCAAGATATAAACAATACAGAACAATTTGCTGTATTGCTTTCTTTTGTTATAAGTAATATTCGAACAAGAGAATTAAATTCTGCTTTAGAAAGCCGTCTGCTTCAATCACAAAAATTGGAAACAATAGGCAAACTTAGCAGCGGTATGGCCCATGATTTCAGTAATCTTCTTTCCAGCATATTCGGAAGCTTAAATCTTTTAAAAAAGAAAGTACCCGAAAAAGAAGATATTTATAGATTGTTGGACAATATTGAAAATTGTTCGATACGCGCCAAAGATTTAACAAAAGGACTTTTATCTTTTGGCAAACCAACCCCCAAGAGAAAAGAATTAATAAAACCGAACACTCTTTTGTCTGAAATATCAAAAGTAATTACCCAAACTTTTCCGGCAAAAATAAATTACGAAGGACAAATTGAAGAAAATCTTTATGATATTTTGGGAAATGGAACAGAGATTTATCAAGTTCTTTTAAATTTATGTGTTAACGCAAAAGAAGCAATTTCAGATAAAGGAAAGATTACTTTAACAGTAAAAAATATAATCATTGATGAATCTAATTTGATAAACTTCCCTCTTCTAAATAAGGGCAAATACGTTTGGTTTTCTGTAAGCGATAATGGCGCAGGAATAAAAGAGGAAAATCTATCGAAAATTTTTGATCCTTATTTTTCTACAAAAGATAAACAAACAGGATCAGGATCCGGCTTAGGTTTATATGTAACTTATGGAATTATAAAAGCTCATCAAGGTCATATTGAAGTTTCGAGTAAGATAAATGAAGGAACTAGATTTGATGTTTTCATTCCAGCATTTGAACCTACGGCTTTGGAAAAACATTTACCAACAGAAAAAATAATTTTATTAGCAGATGACGAAATTATGTTGAGGGATTTGCTTGCCGAATTACTAGAATCTTCAGGATATAATGTTATAAAAGTTTCTACGGGAGTTGAAGCGTTAAAAGTTTTAACAGAAGAAATAAAAGTTAACTTAGCGATTATCGATTACAATATGCCGCAAATGGATGGATTGGAGTGCATAAAAAAAATAAGAGAATTAAAATTTAAAATGCCTATAATTTTATCTTCCGGGAGTTTTGCGTTAGGTGAGAATATTGATTATAAGAAAATCGGAATCACTACAACATTATCAAAACCATACGAATTTGAAACCATGCTTTCCACAATTCAAAAATTAATCTGACGAGTTATTGGAAGATTCACCATCTGTAGTATCTAATTCAACCATTTTTATATTTTTTATATAATCAGAAAAAATTGGTTTCTTAATAGAATTTAAATTATTAAGTACGTCAGTAATTTCTTTGATTGCGGTTTCAATGTATGTCAATCGTTTTAAAATTCCGTCAACAGAAATATCGGGCTTTTTTAATTCTCTTTTAATTGCCGCTGTAGATAGACTTATAAGGGTTAACGGTTGTTTAATTTTATGATTGGTTGTAACAACAGTCGCCGCAAAAGTATTTTTTTGTTCGGCTTCGAGTAAAAGCTTATGCGCTTCAGAAAGTTTAAGAGCTGAATTAACTCTTGCAATTAATTCAACTCTATTAAATGGTTTTTTAATATAATCAAACGCCCCGGCTTCCAGTCCAATTTTTGTATCTTCTGCGCTTGATTTTGCAGTTACTAAAATTACTGGGATATGAGAAGTTGTCGGTTCGGCAGTTAAAAATTTTAATACTTCTATTCCTGACATTTCGGGCATCATTACATCAAGCAAAACTAAATCCGGAAGTTCACTTAAAGCTTTTTCAACTGCTGCTTTCCCATCATATGCGGTTATTATTTCATAACCTTCATTTTCTAATCGATCCTGAAGCATAAAAACATTTTCAGGCAGATCGTCTACAACTAATATTCTTTTCATTTTATAATTTTCTGTTTAGTAAATAATCTTTCAATTTTAAAAGCAAGCACTCCGGAATTTATTGGTTTAGCAACATAATCATTAAAGCCATGCTTTAAAATTACTTCCTTATCTTCTAACATTGCTTTGGCTGTTACCGCATAAACTGGAATGTTGAGCCATTTTTCATTTTGGCGAATTTTATTTAATACTTGAAAACCATCCATCTCAGGCATCATTATATCAAGTAAAATCAAATCGGGAATTTTGAACTCCAATGTTTTTAAACATTCATAGCCATTTTTTGCAAGAATTGTTTTACATTCACAGGCTTCAACAATTTCTCTAATTGTAAAAAGTGAATCCGGATCATCATCAACAATTAATACTTCGCCTTGGTAAGTTTGGTTTCCGCTGATTACAAATGTTCTTTCGCTTACATCAAAATTATTTTTGTTATTTTCGATTTCCGATTGATCTAAAAAATTTGCCTCTTGAAATTTTATTCTTTCCTTTACAACCTTCAGTATGTCCATTGGATGGCCTTGAGATTTAACTGCAATCTGCTCAACAATATTTGTTAAAGAATTTTTGTCTTCATCAGTTATCTCTTTAGCCGTGCTAATAATTATAGGAATATGCTTTGTTTCTTTATTTGATTTTAATTTATGCGACAAACTTATTCCATCTAAATTCGGCATTAGAAGATCGAGAACAATTAAATCTGGTTGAACTTCCAAAATTTTGCTGAATGCTAATTCGCTGTCTCTGATATATTCAATTCTTATGTTTTCATCTTTAAATGCATTTTTGAATTTTTCAAATTCAATTTCATCATCGTCAACAATAACAATTTTTTCTAATTTTCTTTTTGCAAGACTTTCAAGTTTTTTAAAAGAAGAAATTAGTTTATCCGAAGCAATCGGTTTAATAAAATATTCGAAAGCGCCAAGTTCATATCCAAATTTTTTATCACCAAGTATTGAAATTAAAATTACAGGAATATCTTTTGTCGAAGGATTTTCTTTTAATTCTTTTAAAACAGTCCAGCCGTCTTTTCCCGGCATCATTACATCTAACGTTATGGCAAACGGCTGAAGCTTTTTGGCTTTCATAATTCCTTCATCTCCATCGCTTGCGTAAGAAATTTCATAACCATTTGCTATTAAATATTGGCCAATTGTATATCTAATTTCTTCGTCATCATCAATAATAAGAATAGGATTTTTCCGATTCTTCAACAATGTATTTACGTTTATTTTTAAAAGATCGGAAGATTCCCTAATCTTCATAACTTTTAGCGGAATTGAAAAAGTGAAAATTGATCCGTTTCCTAATTCACTTTTTACTGAAAGATTCCCATTCATCAAATCGGCAATTTTTTTGCTGATTGCCAAGCCTAATCCGGTGCCGGTATATTTGCGAGAAGTTGTATCATCTATTTGGCGGAATTCCTCAAAAATTATTTTTTGATCTTTCTCCGAGATTCCAATTCCGGAATCAATAACTTCAAACTTTAAAACTTTTTCTTCAAGAGCATAAATATGAAGCTCAATAAAACCGCTGCTCGTAAATTTAACTGCGTTGCCAAGCAAATTAATTAATACTTGAACAACTTTACCTTTATCTGTATTGATAATTACGTTGGTATTGAAATTCCTGATTATTTTAAATGGAAGTTCTTTTTGAATTGCCAAAGGAGTAATTGAACTTTCTACTTCCTTTATCATATCTTCCAGCATAACTTCTTCTTCGTGAATTGTCATCTTACCAGCTTCAATTTTAGAAAGATCAAGAATGTCGTTTATTAAATTCATTAAACGTTTTCCGCTTTTAAAAACGACTTCTATCCTTTCTCTATTTTTTGTTGGTAAAGTCCGATCTTCTAAAATTAATTCCGATAAGCCAAGTATTGAATTCATCGGCGTTCTGAGTTCATGCGACATGCTTGCAAGAAAATGCGACTTTAATTTTGTTGCTTCTTCCGCTTTCTCTTTTTGAACTTCAAGCTCAGCAGCTTTTTCTTTCAACTGGTTGTGGAGTTCTATCAGAGCTTCGTTTTGTTTTCTTATTTGAATGTTCTGTTTTTGATAATCTTCATTAAGCTTTTGTAATTCAGTAACTAAATTAGCAAGTTGAACAAAAGCCAGCGCATTGGTTAAACCAATAGCAAGCTGTTCTTTAATTTTTGATAAATATTCTCTTGCATCTGCGGTTGGCTTATCAAATGAACCTAACTCTAAAATTGCTACAACTTTATTGTTATAAACAATCGGCAGAATCAAGATATTTTTAATTTCTAAATCTAAAGCCCCAATAGAAACAATTGGCAAATTGTCTTTTGAATTAATTTCTACTGTGTTTTGATTTTTTATTACTGTTTCAAAAATATCAGGCTTATCTTTAAAAGAAATTTCTTTCCCGATTCCGAAAGAACTTGTAAGCTTCACTTTATCATCTTCAACTACATACAAAGCTCCGATTGTAAATCCGCAAGTAACAATTATCTTTTGCAGCGCCGCATTAGATATTTCATAAAGTGTCGGATTTTGATTCAGCATAGTTATGAATTCCGAATATTCATTCTTTGCTTTTTCATGTTTCTGAAGTTCATCAAGCATTGAATTAAATGCAGAAGCGAGGTTGCCCAATTCATCAGTGCTGTGCACTTCTATTTTATTCTGAAAATTTCCTTCCTTAGTAATTTTAGTTGCATCGTTCAGCTGAGTTATTTGCTTTCTGATTTTTTCTGTAAAAACAAAGGTTAAAATTAGTGAAAGCACGATTCCAACTGAACCAATTATTATCAAAAGATATTTTAAGCTATTTCTTAAATCAGCAGCTTCGCTTAAGGATGTAAAAATTATAAAGCGAAAATTATTAGAATTAAAATTATCCGATGGCGGTTTATAAATTGTAGCTAAGATGTCTGATGATTCGGCAGATTTAGAAAATACATCAAAGTTATTTTTTGATGCAAGTTTCTTATATGCTTCATTTAATGAATATAAATATTTCAGATTAATAGATTCGTTTGAAACTCCTAAAACCGAATTATTTATAACAACTGCAACTTCAGAGTTAATTTTGTTAGATAAAGTATTTAGATAATCATTTGATATTATTCTGCCATAATAATAAATATGCCCGTTTGGCATTTGCGCTGTTTGAATAATTGCAAGCGGATTATTTTTCTTGAAATCATCAATCGTTTGGATAGAATTTGGGAAGGAAATAGATTCATTGTAGGTTTTGTGCAAAATAAAATCTGAAGAATTATCTTTAGTATCAAAAATAAAATCCAGGTTCTTAGCGTTAAGCTTTGAATCATTAGTAATATTATCCAATCCGCCGTCAGCAATTATGTGAAATTCATCATCGGCGTCTTGCTGCATATTTCTAAAAGTATAAATGAAATCGTTGGCAGAGTTAAGAAGATATTTTGATTGCTGCGAAGTAAGAACATTATACATAATTGAATAAAATGCTATAGCAGAGCTTCCAAGAATTAAAGCAACAATTACAAAATTTATTAGAAGTATTCTATAGTTTATCTTCATTGTTTATGTATCTCTTTGCAATACTTTTCTAATAGTAATTAATAGTTCGTCAAAATCATAAGGTTTGCTAATAAAGTCAGTAGCACCAAGCTTTGCGGAATCAATTGCGCTTTTTACATCGGCATACGCTGTAAGAACAATTACTTTGACTTCAATATTTTTTTCTTTCATTTCTTTGAGGACATCGAAACCATTTTTCCCCGGCATTTTAAGATCTAATAAAATTAGATCTACCGAATGATGAGCAAAATATTCGAATGCCAAATCTCCGTTGTTAACGTAGTTTGCATTGTAACCGACTTCAGCAAGTTCTTCTTTAAGCGCCTTGCAGAGATTTATGTCATCATCAACAATTAATATTGATTCCATTTTCTTCCTAATTGTCTTTACTTTGTTGTTGATTAAGCTGATAGTATTTAATTCTTTCTCTTTGATGTTCAAGTTCATCCTTAAGGGGATTAACCGATTGCGGCTTTGATAATCTACTTTCAAGAGTTGGCTCCAATGTAGCTCGTATTAAAATTACTAATTCTTTTTTTGTAACTGCATTATCATCATAACCAAAAACATATCTCAATCCAAAGAACCACCATGGAAGATCTTTTAGAAATGGAACGCCTCTTCTAATTTTTGTTGTTTGATCTATATACATTCCGCCAATTACTGTTTCTTCTCCGTTTAACATTGTAACTCTGGTATCTGCTGATGTTTTATTAATTATTGTTGTTGTCGGATCCGGAACAAACGAGCTTCTTTCAACATGAATTTTTAAGAGAATATATTTAAGTCCATCTTCAGTTATTATATGAGGAGTTACAGTAACAATTGAACCGGTAGAATAAAAATTATCGATTATATTTCCGGAAAAATCTCTTTGCTTAATTGAAATATCCTGACCATCTTGTAACCTAGCTTCTGTCCCATTAAGAACAGTAATGGTTGGGCTAGAAATAATTTCGCCTAAATTTTCATTTTCAAAAAATTTGAAAAGCGCAGCAACTTGACCTGAAAATCCTCCAACGCTGTAATTAGCGGATGCGTTTACATTAAAATCTGGTGTTATTTGAGTATTTGTTCCTCCTGTTGTTCCGGTGCCGCCGGTGGTTCCTCCGGTTGTACCACCAGTTGTGCTAGTACTCGTCGGATTTGGTGTAAAGCTATTCAGCGTACCGCCAACACTTGAGGTTGCATTTTGAAATACCGATTGCCAATTTATTCCAAGCTGTCTCTCTTTATTTACATCAGCTTCAAAAAATATTGCCGATATTTTTACTTCAGGAGTATTTGCGGGAACATAATTATCTTTTGTTCTTTCAGCAGTAAGCGAAGATTGTTTTCTAATAATAATAACATCCGGTTTTTCTTCATAAACTAATCCAGCCATTCTTACTAATACATTCATAGCTTTTAGATAATTCATGTTTTTAATTTCTACGCCGATCGCAGTATCAATTTCAACATTCGAAACTATTGGCTTACCGGTTATTTTTTCACTTACTTTGCTTAACAATTCTACTGCTTGATTGAACGGAACTTTTGCCGAAAGTGTAACTAGTTCATCAGGGTTTTGATAAGTTTGCAATGACTTTTGTAAATAGTCTTGAGAGAAGATTTGAAATGCAAAAATAATTGTTAATATAAATGTTAATAATATAGTTTTCATTTTATTTTCTCTCTTATATTTTTCTTATTCGTCGATTCTTTTTCTAACTCCAGATCAACTTTTTCAATTATTCCACCTTTATTTAAAATAAAGCTGACTGTATTATGATCATAATCTATCTTAGTTAAATATCCCAAATAAACTTGCTGACCTTCCCATAACAAATACGTGTTGCCTTTGCTGTCGGCAATAAATGCGCCTTCCGGAATAAGAGCAAGTAATTTTGCTCCTTGCACATCTAACAAATTATCTACATTCGGCGGAATTTGATTTCTTATAAGCGGATAAAACACATCAAAAATTGGTGAAGTTGTTAAGTTGTTTTCAACAAGTTCGGTTGTGGAAAATCTGTTATTGGTAGAGAAATAAACATCAACAACTATCGTAAAACTGACAAGAAAATTCGGCGTACCATCTTTATCAGTTGTAATATAATTACTCAAAGTTACATTTTTAATTTTCTTGAGTTCTTTACTTTGTTCAATTGCATAAATTAATTGAAAAAGATCATTATAATCTCCGCCGCCGTTTATTTTATATTCATAATAAAAAAATTCTTTATCAGGTTTTTGATCCAAGAATTCAACGTCGGTTTGGGTGTTTTGAGAAAAATCTACACTAACTTTATTTAGGAAATTAAAGAAACTGATTGATGAAAGATTTTGTGGAATATTAAATTTCCTTTTAGCTAAAATTGAATCAAGCACCGATGCTTTTTTCTCAAGTCCTTTTAGCTGAATTGTTAATTGACCTGTATCGTAATGATTTGCTTTTAGTGTTGTTAATTTTTGTTGATCTGATTTAATTGTACTGCGTTGATAAATAAAAACATATGCGCCGCCAATTACTAGGATTAGAATTAGCAGCCCAACCAAACCAAGAGTACTTTTTACTTTTCTATTCATTGCGCACTCTTCTGAAAACTTGAAATATTAAAAATCAAATTAAACTTATATGCATTCTTATCGCGAAGTGCTTCATACGTAACGCTTTTAAGTGTGGCTGACTTAATTGAATAAGCAAATTCAGTTAAAACATTTCTGTTCAAAGCATAACCTTCAAGCAGAATATTTCCAGTGTCATCTTTTGATAATTTTGTTACCCAAAGACTTTTTTTCATTCCTATAAAGTGCGAAATCTCGGATAAAACATTCGACCAAATTCCTGTTCCGACTGACGCAGAATCTAAAATGGCTTGTGTTTGAGAAAAACCGCTGATATTTCCTTCAAGATTATTAATCTTATTTACAATTTCTTGATTTTGTCTTAACAGTTGAGTCTGTTCTGCAATTTGCTTATTCAACTGTCTAATATCTTTTTGATTCATAAGAATCTTTAATGTCAAAAAGAA
>DAIEML010000088.1 GCA_027349615.1 Ignavibacteriales bacterium
AAGCTCCATTCCAAACCGGATCATTTAAATTGCCGTCAATTATTGGATCAGTTGCATTAGCACCATTTGGGATAACAACATCCGGTGGAATTGTTGGCGCAGGTCCAGAGTTTACAGTAACATCGGGACGAATATAGATTCTTCCAGCATTTTCATTTTGATCGCTCCAAGGATGCTGCCACCAAGCTTTTCCAACAGCTCTTTTTGAAGGATCAGGCTGCCAATACCAATCAACATCTACAATCTGAATATTGGCACCGACTACATCACCATTAGTTTGTGTAGTGTTATAACCTAATGAATCAAGATTTATAGCCATTTCAAAAATATAACTTGTATCTGGAGTGCTATCATCATTTGATGTACCTTGAACAGAATAACCCATGTTCCAGCCCATTGCTTTAATAGCTGAATCAGTTAATTGATCTTGATATGGACCCATATAACCATATCTTGGACCAGCACCTTTTCCTCTTCCGCCAGTGTAACTAGAAGAAGTATCGGTAAATAAGAAACTTGGAAAAATTTCTTTTCTTCCAACTGGTCTTGTACGAACATCTTTTACATTCATTAAAACACCATCCCACCAAGCAGGGCCAGGCCAGTCATGGCCACCAATAGAAGCATCAGGAACAATAAAAGCAATATAAAGCTGATTATTATGTGAGAGGAATTTTAATGTTGCATGAGTAGTATCGGTATATCCGCTAGGGTTCGAATATCCGTCTGTATTCCATCCACTTGTAGGCAAGCCAGAGCTAGTTCCATATACAATTTGAATTGAATCAGCTTTAGCCCAAGATGCTTCAGTAAGCTTACCATCTAATACGATTGGCTCCGATGTTTCTCTCGCCCAAACTGCATCTTGCCTTTTAATCATTTGAGCATTAGAAACCGGGGCAAGAAACGGAACCAACAGAATTAGTAATAAAAAGTACCGTATGAAATTGTTCATATATCCTCCTGAAATATATGTTATATGTTATGTGTTATTTATTGCGGCCAAATTTTAGTAATAGAATCTTAATTCAAACCTAATATTTAATTACATCCACAAGATCCGCCAACTACCAAGCTAGTTGAAAGTACTTCAATAAAAGATTTATTTTTTTTCTTATTATCATTAATCATTTTAAGTAGATAAAAGACTGCTTTGCTACCGAGCTCAGAAATCGGTACATGAACTGTTGTGAGTCTTGGATGCAGGAATTGACTTAAGTAAATATCATCGAATCCAACCAAAGCTATATTTTCGGGTATCCTTATCTTCATTTCTTTTGCTGCCTGATATGCCCCTACTGCCATCATATCATTTGCCATAAATATTGCATCCGGTTTTTCTTTCTGATTCATTAGCTTCTTGAATCCATGATAACCGCCCTCAACTGAAAAATCTCCTCCTACTACCATCTCTTCATTCTTATTTAGCCCGTAGTTCTGCAATGCTTTATGGTATCCATTCGATCTGTCTATGGCATCATAGTTATCTTTCGGTCCTTCTACCATCGCTATCTTTTTATATTTATGCTTTACTATCAAATGCTCTACTATGCTGTATGCTCCTTTGTAATTATCTACCTTAAAGTTTGCATTATTATTTGTGTCTCCTCCGGCATTTATCAACACTATCGGGCGCTTGCTTCTCTTTATTATTTCATTTATTCTCTCATCCATCTGTGGTGCCATCAATATCACTCCATCTACTCTTCCGCTTCCCATAAACTCTATCAGTGTCTCAAGGATATTTCTTTTGCTGTGTGAACTTGATACCAGTACAAACCAGTTCTGCTTATATGCTTCTTCATCTATGCTGTGAATAATGTCCATGAAAAACTCACCTACTAGATCAGGAAGAACAACTCCGATTGTATCGGTCAGTTGCCTGGATAAACTTCTCGCAATCGGATTTGGGATATAATTTAATTCTTTAGAAATCTTTAATACTTTATCTCTTGTTGTCTGTCTTACTAATTCGCTGTTACTGAATACTCTTGATACTGTTGCTATTGATACTCCGGCTTTCTCTGCTACTTTCTTGATATCAACTTTCATAATAAATATTACTTATAAATTATTGAATAATATTTTTCTCAATTCTTAATATACATTAAATGATAAAATAATTGAATGAATTTTGTATAAGTGGAGTAAACAATTTTTGTATGAATGAATATGTAATCCTATATCGGAGAAGCTAATTGAAATGATAATTAGTGTCTTTGTTTATATTGAAACTTAACTTAGCTCATTATGATTTTTTAATAAAAGCTGTTATATAAAATTGACCAGAGTTAGAGAAGTATGGCACGCTGTGGTTCCAAAAATATTTTTCTAACCAGATTTCCATTCCATCAATTATTTTTGGAAAAAATTTTAGGCGTCGTAATATTCTAAACTCATGGCCAACTGTTAAAGAACCAAGTAATTTAAATCCGTTATCGTTTAAGAACTGATTTAGCCTGTTAGGGTTATAAATTTTATATAATAACCCAAGTTGATTTGGAAACCAATTTGATGAGATTGTTAATCCATTGTATTTAGTATTTTTTGATTGCGAAGATTTATTTTGAGATTTAGTTCTTGTAAAAAATGATTTAATTTTTTTTCTAATTACAAAATCAATATTTGAAAGTGACATCATATTTTCAACTGCAAGAAGTAAAATCCCATCAGGTTCTAGAATACGATAAATTTCTGAAATTGCTTTTTCGTCTGAGATTAATAGACCTAATACACCAATGCAAGCTACAACTTTAAAAGAGGAATCTTGAAATGGAATTTTTTCAATTTCTCCGCATTTAAAATGAGTTTGAAAAGTGATTTCATCAATATTTAGGCGCGCACGGCAAGTGTTTAACATTTCCTGCGATATATCAATACCATAAACATCAAATCCTTTTCTTCTAAATTCTTCAAGATAAGCTCCCGGACCGCAGCCAACATCAATAACAGAACCGTTTAATCCAGGTTTAACTTTATCAAGAAGTTTGAATGCATATTCCTTTCTTCTGACTAGAAGCCTATTAAAGAAATGTGAATTGTTAATATACAATTCTTTATTCCATTTTGTACTTTGGTCATAATGTTGAGTTACCGAATCGTTTTGTGAAGACTGACTAATCAAATTTTCCATTTCATTACTCCAAAAAATTTAAACATTATATCTTAACATATTTATCATTTCCAAAATTATATATCAATTATTGATACTAATTTCAGAATTCAATTCTATTACTAAAACTTTTAATTTGTGTATAAAATATCCACTTAAAAGATATTAGCCATGATAGATTAGAGTGAATAAATTGAAAAGATCAAATCAATAAAAGGTTATAAATATGGGATAAGACTTATAGCATATTAAAAATATTTAATAAAAAATTTTATTGCTTAGAGAAGAACTTAATTTTTATTAATTTACATTTAAAATATTTAGTAAAGGGTAACAAATGAAAAATTTTTATTTTATAATTTCTGTTTTATTAATTTCATCAACAATTATTTTTTCTAATGCACAATCTATCAAACAAAATAATAAAGGAAATTGGCAAAGTGATTCATCAAAAAGTTTAAACACTTATAAAGCGAAAGAAGTTGAAGTTACTAAAAGTAAAGGGATAGAAGTATATAAAAGTAAAGATATAGATGTCTACAAATCAAAAAGTATTGAATTATATAATAGTAATGCAAAGAAACCTAATGATAATCATTATTCAAAAAAAATAATCGAAAATAACAACAGATCGCAGAATGGAGCAATTGAGCATAACATAAAATCAAATAATAAGAATAATGTTGAATCATTGATTGGAACTTGGCATACCAAAATTCCCGGTGCAGTTTGGCAAACTCCAAGTGGAAGAGATGGTTATGATAATTTGCATATTTCAACTGGGTTAAAATCCGGCGATTTAATGATCAAAACTGACGGAACTTATAAATGGAATTCTTATGGAGGAAAAAAGGGAAATTGGATCAAAGGTGATTCGGATTATCCTATTGTATTAATCGATAAAGTTGAAAAGAAAAAGTGGAGAGTCGGCTATGACACAAAACATACTGGTGGAAGAGACATCATTATTTGGGATGGATACATTTGGTATGACGGTAAAAAGTAAAATGAGAATAATATAATAAAATAGTTTTATGATAACTGATGTAGTTACTAAATGAATGTAAGGGATTGATAAATAATTTTATTCTTCAAATAATTTAGCATTTGAAATGTCAATTCCAAAATTTAATTGTAACATTTTGCTTTTTGATTTCATCATTAACTAAAATGAATTTAAGGAATCGGGGATAATGAAATATTTTACTTTTATTATCATAATTTTTATTTCCAAGTTTATCTTCTCCCAGACTTCAGAAATAAAGGGAAGAATAACCGACAAGGAGACCAATAGCCCCTTACCTTATGCTACTATTCTTTTATCAGGAACTAATAAAGGAACAGTCTCAAATGACCAAGGTGAGTTTTCATTTAAACTTGAATCCGGAGAATACGTTTTAATTGTAAGATATGTCGGGTATAAAAGTGATTCTACTAAAATTTTAATTCCATCAAAAAAGCAAATAGAAATTAGCTTAATGAAACAGCCGATACTTTTCCCGGAAATTGTTGTTAGCGGAGAGGATCCTGCGTACCGAATTATTCGCGAAGCTATTAAAAGAAAACGAATAAATAAAAAAGGATTGAACAATTTTGAGTACAATGCGTATTCGAAGAATGTAATGAAATCTTCCGGCGAAATAGCATTTGTTGAAGAAGCGATTATTAAAGGTTACAACAAGCCTTATTCGTGGGAAAAAGAATTTATTCTTAAAAGACATCGAACTGAAAATCAAAAGGAAATGCAATACAGTGTAAGTGCGATTTCTGATTTTACCGATAAGTACATGCTAGATTTTTCTTCCGATACTTTGACGCTTCTGATGAATAAAGTTTACCTGCCAATAGCTGATAATGCATTTGATTATTATGATTACAAACTAATCAACCGTATTAAAACAAACAGCGGGCCGGTTTATGTTATAAAAGTAATTCCGCTTTCAAATATTCAGCCGTTAGTTGAAGGAACGATATACATTGAAGGAGAAAATTATTCTATAGTCAAAGTTGATCTAAAGACAAGTAAGGGAGTCAGATTTCCTTACATTCAAAATTTAAATTTAAATTTTAAACAGACACTCGGAAAATATGATGGATATTGGCTTCCGGATTATGTTGAGCTTGATGCATCTTTCGAGTTCAACCTTGGCGGATTAATTGGAATAGAGCCGCTTTCTTTCCAAACTATTAACAGCATAAATGAGTATAAAATTAATCAGCCTATTCCTGATTCCGTTATCATTGCCGTGCGATCTCAGTTTGGCGGATTCACTTCCGATACTTCAATTGTAAGGAAAGATAAAACACCGCCAGCAGAAATTAGTGCAAAAGATATGAAAGAACTTCGCCCAATTCCATTGACTAAATATGAAGATAAAGCATTTGCTGATTTAGACAGCACGAAGACTTTAGATAAAACTATTAAAGTTACAGGTGCGCTTTCAGGTTTGGTATCATTGTCTTCAGGAAGTAGAAATTCATCAGAGCCAAATTTCTTTTGGAAGATGGCAGAATTTCTGATGACTTTTCTTTATGCAGATAATAACCGGGTCGGTTATGTTTCACTTGGCGGAAAATATAAGTCAGATTTCTTTTCAAATAAAATTTCATTAGATGCATTTGGTGGATACTCTTTTGGAATTAGAAAACCTGTTGGATCATTTTTGATTGGATACCGGCCACATAATTTATTTTTCAATGTAATAGAGTTTGAGCTTTTCAATAAAATAAATGAATGGCAAGGATTGAATCCTTATTCGAGGTTTTTGAATACAGCTTCAGTATTGCTCGGATTTGAAGATCAATTTAATTATTATTTATCGACAGGATATTCAATTGGATTGACTAAGAGAATAAATAAAAATTTTGTATCAAGTTTTTATTTCAGTTCTGATAAACAAACTTCATTGAAGGATAATAATTACTTCAGCATTTTTAATCGGAACCGCTATTTGAGAACAAATCCGGAAATAAACGAAGGCTTTGACAGGAAAATAAAACTAACTCTACAATATGGTAAATCACCTTTTGAACTCCAGCTAATTCCGGATGACGGAATGGTAATTGAAGTTGAAAATTCCAGCAAGTTTATTAAAAGCGATTATAACTATACAAAATATTTTTTTGCAGGACAGATTAAAACAAAAACTTTTTACCGAGAATTATTCGTTTCTCCATTTTTGCTAATGAATTTTGAAGTCGGTTATGTTCAAGGCAATTACAGTATTCAGAATTTATTTGCGCCGGCAGCAGCAATGGGTGTTTATTCTCCGGTTAATGCATTTCAAGGATTAAAACCATATCAACTAGTGGGAGATAAATTTGCTGCAGTTTTCATTGAGCATAATTGGAGAACAATTATTTTCCAAGCATTGGGATTAGATTTTCTTACAAATATGGATCTTGATATTGTAACCGGAGTAAATGTTCTTCAAATTAATAACGATTCAAAATATTTTTCAAACCTAAGCCGAAAGAAATTTTATTGGGAAACTTACACTGGCATTTCAAGAATACTTGCGATTCTAAAAATTGATTTTTATTACAACTCGCTGCAATCTTTCGGGGTTACATTATCAACTGCTGTGATTTTTTAGAGTGAACGAACGCAACTTAAATTTTATTTTTAATGTAAAACACTATAAAATATTATGATAAATTTTTTATCACTCAAAGATTTGAAAATTAAACTAAATCGCTTTCCCTGTAAAATAATTTTATAGCTCGCATATCTTTAACAATCAGCCGCCTTTTTTTATCCCAAAAACTGTAGATTTTTGTTGGCATTTTACTTGCCATCTTAATAATGAATATTTAATGGAGGATGAAATGTTAAAAAGAATTTTATTAATTGATGATGATTTATCAATAAGAAGATCATTATCATTAAGTTTAAATCAACTCGGCTATGATGTTGAACCTTGCGACAGCGGTATAACCGCATTAAATAAGCTCGATCTTTACGAAAAGAATTCAATCAAACTTGATTCGATAGTTGTAGATGTAAATTTGCCTGATATAAACGGGGTGAAACTTGGGAAAATTATTAAGACAAAATATCCAAATAAAAATATGATGTACATTACCGGATATGCAGACACTTTGGAATTGCCAGATATAGAAGATTTAAAAGAAGAAGGTCTGCTCGAAAAACCTTTCACTGCTGATGATTTGGTTGCAGAGATAATCAAATTAGCAGAAAAACATTTTAAAAAATCAAAACTGGAAATTGAAGAAAGGATTGAACAACGAACAACTTCAGCATATGTTCTAATTAAAGTTAAAAACAATGCTGATCTATTTACTTTATTTAGACATTTATATTTTATGGATAACATTGTTTACTGCGACGCAACAAGAGGTGATATTGATATTTTTCTTTTACTTCAATCAGATTCAAGCGAAAAATGTTTCGATTTTTATGAAACTAAAATCAAAAATTTGGAAGGAATGAAAGAATCAAAATATTTTAATATAAGTGTCCCGGTGTTAAATGATAATATCCGAGATATTATTCAAACAGCTGGCATTACTTTATTTGAAGATATGCCGGGAATGAGTAAAGTTAAAGATGGAAAAAAGTCTGTATATTCATACTTTATGCTTGATGTTGATAGAGAAAAGCTTGATAAAATTTATCCGATATTAAAGTTAACTGAAAATATTCTTTATTGTGATTACATTGAAGGAAATTATAATTTGATTTTGATGGTTTATGGAACTCAATTCGATGAAATAACTAAAATTATACAAAATAAAATTATTTGTTTAGAAGGAATTAATAGAATTAAAATATACCCGGTAGTAAATATTTTTGAAATGTAATCGTTTTTGAAATTCAATGATTTTTATTTGTTCTCAATTTATCAATAATACTTTATCTGAAGAATTGTTATATTACAGATGTGAAAAATAAAAACGGGGTAACTTCATGGTTTCGAAGAATGCATTACGGCTTGTAAATGATTTACTTGATAACATAGCTATTGTTGATAGTGAATTGAATTTGATACTGGAAGGGAAATCTTTAAAACAAATTCTTCAAAATCAAAACATTAATTTAGAATCATTAAAATTAAGCGGCCAACCTTATCAAGATGAATTAAAATTACTTATCAAATCATTCGAATCTTCAAAAGAAAATAATCTTCCAGTTGAAATAAAATTACCGCGAATAAAAGATGATCTTATCATCCTCCCGACTGCTGATGGAAATTTTTTCTTCGGAGTAAAAAATAAAATAATTTGGATCTCCAGAATTGAACTTGACCTTAAAGGAAGAGTTAAAGAACTTGAATGTTTATATAATATCAGCAAAGAAGCTGATGTATCAAATACACTTGAAGAATTTTTAAGTAATTGTGCAGATATAATTGAAGCTGGCTTCCAGTTTCCGAATGAAACTATTGTAAATATTGAACTGGGAAAAAGAGTTTATGGCAAGACGAGTGAATCTCCTCATGAAGTTACGGATTTATTATCTGATAACATTATGCTTGAAGGAAAAGAATTTGGAAAAATAAAAGTGTACAGAATGAAAGGCACCTTATTTTTAACTGAAGAAGAAAATTTGCTTCACGAAGTCGCTGTGAAAATTTCTAATATAATTGATAAGGATGAAAAGACAAAAAATCTAAAGAAACAGCAGAAGATACTTAAATCAAAAAATGAAGCATTGCTTAAGATGACTGAAGAATGCTACAAAAAAAGAGAAGAGTTAAATACTTTCTTTACAGCAATAGCCGATAAAATTATTGTAATTGATAGAGACTTTAATATTGTAATGTCAAA
>DAIEML010000089.1 GCA_027349615.1 Ignavibacteriales bacterium
ATTATTAATTTTTAAAGACGGGAAAATTAAAGACACGATTATTGGTGCAGTTCCAAAATCTCATTTAGTTCAGAAATTGAATTCAGCTTTATAACCACTGTTTAAAATTATTTGATGTATTCAAAATTGGAGTGAAATGAAGAAGATTATTATTACCGATGCAGTAGATAAAAAGAGTGTTGGAATTTTAGAGCAAGCTGGATTGCAAGTAACTTATCAGCCCGGAATGCCTAAAGATGAAATTAAAAAAGTTATAAAAGATTATAATGGATTGATTGTTAGAAGCGATACTCAAGTTACCCCAGATCTTATTGAATTAATGGATAACATGGAAGTTATCGGAAGAGCTGGCGCTGGAGTCGATAATATCAATTTAGAATCTGCAACTCGAAAAGGCATAATTGTTATGAATACTCCGGGAGGCAATACTGTTTCAACAGCTGAACACACAATGGCTTTAATGCTTTCAATGTGCAGAAATGTTCCTCAAGCTAATCAATCGCTGCGTGCAGCTAAGTGGGACCGTAAAAAATATAAAGGAACTGAACTTCAAGGTAAAGTTCTTGGTATAATCGGACTTGGAAAAATTGGAAGAGAAGTTGCCATCAGATCAAAAGCTTTCGGAATGGAAATAATCGGATATGATCCGGTACTTTCTGAAGAAGTTGCATCAAAGCTTGGAGTAAAACTTCTCGATCTTGATTCAGTTTTTTCACAATCAGATATTATTACAGTTCATGTTCCATTAAGCGGTGAAACAAAAAATTTGCTTTCTGATGACACGATTGCTAAATGTAAAGATGGAGTAAAAATAATTAATTGCGCACGCGGTGGAATAGTTGATGAAGTTGCATTGGTTAAAGCTCTCGATTCAGGTAAAGTATCCGGGGCAGCATTTGATGTATATGTTTCAGAGCCGCCGGATTTTAACGGTGCATTTATTCAACATCCAAAAGTTGTAACAACTCCGCATCTTGGTGCGTCCACAGATGAAGCACAGGAAAAAGTTGCGATTCAAATTGCTGAACAAATTGTGGATTTATTTAATCAAAAAGGCGTGCGCGGTGCTGTTAATGCTGCTGCAATTGAATCCGGAAGCAATAAAGAATTTGAGCCTTATGTTAAATTAGCTGAAGATTTAGGTTCACTTCATTCTCAATTACACAAAGGGCAATTGAAGAAAATAAATATTAATTACAGCGGTGAAATGCTTCATAATTTTACGACTCTTCTGTCAACCGCAGTATTAAAAGGATTTCTTTCAAAAAAATTAACTGCCGGAGTAAATTTAATTAACGCGCCATTTCTAGCAAAGGAAATGGGAATTAGTTTGAATGAAACAAAAAGCAGCGCCAACCTAAATTATACAAACTTAATGACAGTTGAATTTATTACTGATAAAGAAACTCGCTCATTTGCCGGTACGATTTTCGGAAATAACGAAAGAAGAATTGTTTATATAGATAAATACCATCTCGAACTTAAGCCAGAAGGACACATGCTTTTTTATTATAATATTGATAAACCAGGAATGTTAGCTAATGTCGGTAAAATTCTTGCGGAAGCAAATATAAATATTGCCGGCCTTTCACTTGGAAGATTTGAAGTCGGGAAAGAAGCATTAACAGTTATTAATGTTGACAGTGAAATTTCCAAAGAAGTGTTAAGCTCCATCTTATCAGTAAGCGGTGTGCACAGCGTATCTGCAATTAGCCTTTAGTTTAATGATTCCCGTTTGTGTAAGCAGACGGGAATTTTTTCTACTTTTGAATTTCTACAATTTTTTATTCGCGAATTCTTACCTGAATAAAGTCTTGACAAATAAAACATGTTGTGGTAATTTGTTTGGGCTTTTGAAAAAAAAAGCTTAAATAAGAAATCTATTTAATAGGGAAATGTTTTCCCGAATAATTAAACAATATAAAATATTATAAACTTTTACTGTAAAATGAAATTCAAAATTATTTTCATCGCTGCTTTGTTTTTGTCATTGTTTACAAAAATCTATCCTCAACAAAATGCAAACCTATTTGATTTCGATTATGCACAATTTTCATATGATTCAACTTCAAACTATTTAGAATTTTATTATTCATTTAATCAATCTGCTTTAACTCCTAAAGTTGTAGAAGCCAATAAAATAGTTGAAGGAATTCTAAAAATATCGATTGAAGATACTACCACAAAGCAGCTGGTAGTTAATAAGCAATGGCTTCTTAAATATCCTGCCTTAGATTCTGTTAATTCTGTTGATAAAAACTTGGTAGGATTGCTAAACTTTGTTTTACCAAAAGGAATTTTTAAATGTACGGTAAGCGTAATTGATCAATTTGACGAGAAAAATAAAAAAATTATTTCGGATTTTATTATAGTAAAACCTTTTGACTTAGATAAAATTGCACTAAGTGATATTCAATTAGCTTCAAGAATTATTCAGAACAGCCCGAATAAAAATTCCATTTTTTATAAAAATACTTTTGAAATAACACCAATACCTACATTAGTATTCGGCGAAAATATTCCTGTAGTCTTTTATTATTATGAAGTCTATGAGCATGATCGAGACTCTAAGACACCATTGAAAATCAATTGTATAGTTATAAATAGCAAAGGTAAAATATATTATAAAAACACAAGAGAAATTAGCGGAGGTATTCCTTCAAGAGTAGAAGTAGGAACTATTCCGATCAATAAATATCCAACCGATACATATGCTTTACGAATTGCTGTACTTGATAGTATCGATAATATTGGAATGACTTCATCAAAAAGATTTTTTGTTTATAATCCTAAAGTAAAAAATATAGATACTGCCGGTGTGCAGCAATCTAGTGTTCTCAGCAGCATGTTCGGAATTATGTCAATGGAAGAGTGCGATGATTTATTTGCTAAATCTAAATACATTGCAACTTCAACAGAAATAAGTCAGTATTCAAAATTGGATAGTGTTCAGGCGAAAAGAGAATTTTTATTTCAATTTTGGAAAAAGCGTGACGAAGCTAATGGAACTAAAAAGAATCAGTATTTCCAGGATTATATGAAGCGTGTTCAGGAAAGCAATCAAAAATTCAGCAGCTTAAACAGACCAGGATGGAAAACTGACCGTGGTAGAATTCTAATAACTTATGGCGAACCAAGTGAAATTGAAAGGCATCCAAACGAAATTGATACGAAGCCATATGAAATTTGGAGTTATAATGATTTGGAAGGCGGAGTGATTTTTGTCTTTGCTGATCTTACAGGATTTTCAGATTATCAGCTAATAAATTCAACGGCACGCGGAGAATTAAGAGATGATAACTGGCAGCAAAGAGTTCAAGCTGCATATTAAAATTTTATTCATTTTTTTAACTTCTTATAAGACGAGAATTAGTATTTCTATTAATTCATTCAAATCGTTAACTTTGCGTGAATTTTTTCGCAATTGTTTTTACTTTGGATGAAAGATAAAATAGAATTTATATTTTTTAAAAGTTTCAGTCTTTTCTTTAAATTTTGTGGATTAAAATTATCACGAAAATTTTCTTTTGTTCTTGCCTTTATATTTTATTATTTAATACTTATTCGAAAAAGTACCACGATAGATAATATTTCAAAAGCATTTCCTGAATACGATAAACAGAAAGTAAACAAAATAGCTTTTGGCAGCTACAAAAGTTTTGCAAAAACTTTAATCGAAATTTTGTATTTACCTTGGATGAGTACTGAAGAAATTGTGAAAACAATTCATATTGGTGGAATGGATGTAGTCAGAAAGAAATATAATGAAAATAATGGTTTGATTTTGCTTTCCGCACATTTTGGGAATTGGGAATTTATGGCAATTACAGTCGCTTTAAAAATGGGAATTCCATTTTCGGTAATTGTTAAATCTCAGCGAAATGAATATGTTACTAAATGGTTAAATGATGTTAGAGAGAGATGGGGAAATAAAATTGTCCCATTGGGAATTTCAATAAGACAAATTGATAAAGAGCTGAAGGATAAAAATATTGTTGCAATGGTTGCCGACCAAAGAGGACCTTCTGATGGAGTTCGTGTAAACTTTTTTGGAAGAAAAGCTTCAGTTTATTCGGGACCGGCAGTGCTGGCGTTAAAAACAAAATCACCAATTGTATATGGAATATCAGTAAGACAAAAAGATGATAATTATAAAACTGAATTTGAAGAAATCGAATTGAACAATTTGCCTGAAAATGAAGATGAGCAAATTGTTGAAATAAATCAGAGATTAACAGATTACTTGGAAAAATACATTCGGCAAAATCCCGAGCAATGGTTGTGGATGCATAAACGATGGAAATATTAATACATTAATGGAAAAGATTTTAGTTATACAAACTGCGTTTATCGGCGATGCAATTTTAACTTTGCCGATGATTCAGAAATTGAAAATGAAGTTTCAAGAAAGTAAAATTGACGTTATTTCAACGCCAATAACTTCTGAAATTTTCTCTGCTTCTCCGTTTGTAAACAATGTTATTGAGCTTGATAAAAGGGCTAAACATAAATCTTTCTTCTCGCTGCTAAATTTTATTAAAGAAATTAAAAAAAATAATTACACAAAAATTTATTCTCCGCACCGGTCATTTAGAACATCTTTTATTGTAATGAATTTAGGCGTAATGGAATCGTATGGATTTTCCACCAGCAGTATGAAGCATGTTTACAAGCATTTAATTGATTATATTCCAAATCATCATGAAGTACAGAGAAATTTGGACCTAATAGATTTTAACGAAGATTGGAAGATAAATCCAGAAATTAATATTTCAGAAGAGACCAAAGAAAAAATTAATTTATTTATTAATGAAAATAATTTAGGCGAAAATATTGCAGTAATTGCTCCTGGAAGTATTTGGGAAACTAAAAAATATCCGGCGGAATATTTTGAAGAGGTAATTAGATATCTACAAAAAAATTCTTTCAACATTGTTTTAATCGGTAGTGATAAGGATAAACCATTTTGCGATAGACTTGTTAAAAAATTTTCTGATAAAATCATTTCATCAGCGGGAATGTTTTCGATTATCGAAACAATCGAATTACTAAAACGAACTAAAGTATTGATTTCCAATGACAGCGCTCCAACACATTTTGGGATGTGTTCTGATATTCCGGTTTTAACTTTATATTGCTCAACAATACCGGAATTTGGATTTTATCCTTACAATAAAAAAAGTGCTTATATAAATTTGAATGATCTAAAATGTAAACCTTGTGGTATCCATGGACACGAAAAATGTCCGATTAATACTTTTGCCTGCGGATATGAATTGGAACCGCAAATTGTAATTAAAAAGTTAAAGGAAATGCTTAATGTATATAACTAAAAATGCAGAATTAATTAATATTGATTCTGATTTTGATAAAGCTGTTCAGCAAGCTAAAAAATTATATTTAGAAGGATCGGTTTTTATTTATCCAACAGATACAATTTACGGATTCGGCGCCAATCCATTTAATATCGAAGCTGTTAAAAGAATTGATGAAATTAAACACCGCGAACATGGCAAGATGTATATTTTATTAATAAACAGTATTGAATCATTAATAAAATATATTGAGATAAAATCGGAAAACCATCTCGATTTTCTATTAAACCTTTGGCCAAATCCGGTTTCTGTTGTACTAACTTTAAATTCTAAGACCAGTGAAATTCTTGGTACTGAAACGGCAGCGTTTAGAATTCCAAATCACCGCTTTTGTGTAAAATTAACAAGCGAACTTCAAATGCCAATAATTTCCACAAGTGTAAATCGAAGTAATCAACCGCCAATGGTTGATCCATCGGTAATTGCGGATGAATTTTCGTCTGAAACGGAAGCTATTTTTTATTCGGATAAAAAATGTTATTATGAAGCGTCAACACTAATTGATTTAAGCGACAGTGTTCCAAAGTTGCTTAGAGAAGGAAAAATAAAATTTGAAGATATATTAGAGAAATTTGAGAAAAGCTGAATCATTTTTTATAATAAAATTTGATATTGAAACGTGAATTTTAAAGACATAAAAAAAATAAAAAGTTTTTCAATTCTTTTTATACCGCATCGCGCAGGAATTGAAACAAAATCCAAACAGTTCTCTTCAAACAAAGTTATTCTGATATTGGGAATTTATTCTCTTCTAATGCTGTTTGCTGGATTTTTTATATTTAACCTTACACCTTTAAAAAGTATTTTTCCCAGCAATTCAAATTTAAGTCCAGCCGAAAAACAATTAATCGACGAATTAAATCAAAGATTAATTTATCTTACCAGGGAATTGGAAAACTTGAAATCTACCAACGAACAATTGAAAAATGCAATTATGCTCGGTGATTCAAGTTTGATAGATTCTCTGACAAATAAAAATCAGATTAATCAAAAAAAATCTCGTTATGGCGGAGATATATTTTCTATAATTAGTTTACTTTTTAGTGCTAAAGATTCATCAAACCAAAATCAAATAATTTTTACTAATCCCGCAATAGGTTTTATAAGCAGAGGATTTAATCCAGAAATTGGTCATATGGGAATTGATATAGTCGTTAAAGCTGGAACTCCTATTTATGCAGCTTCAGGCGGATACGTAGTATTTGCGGATTACACAGTTAGAGATGGATATATGATGATAATTTCTCATTCAGATGGATATATTACGGTTTATAAACATTGCAGCATTCTTTTGAGAAAAGTTAGAGATGTAGTTTATGAAGGTGAAATGATTGCGTTAAGTGGTAATTCAGGAGAAATTACAACCGGTCCTCATCTCCATTTTGAAATATGGAAAGATGGGAAACCAATTAATCCAAAAAAATTATTAATAATTAATTAGTGGAGAAATTAAATTGAAGATGAAAAAAGAAAATATTGATAATCATGCGGTTACAATCATAAGTGAAGATGTTGTACTGGATGGAAAATTGTCTAGTAAAGGAAATATTCGAATAGATGGAAAAGTCAAAGGAGATGTAAACGCAGGAGGTAATGTAACAATTGGTGAGCGAGGAGAAATTAATGGTCAAGTTAATGCTGTTGCAATTATTATTGGCGGAAAGGTAATAGGAACTGTAAATGCTAACGAGAGAGTTATTTTAGAATCATCTTCTTATTTAAAAGGAGATTTAATTACTAAGATTCTTATAGTGGAGGAAGGTGCAACATTTGACGGCAAAAGTTCAATGAACGAAAAGAACAATTCCAACTCAACAATTCAAGGTGAAATGGATGGAAAATGAATTCTGATGCAAACGATAAAGACAAAAAAGATAATGACTCGAATTTTGGTTGGATTAGTTATGTCGGATTAGGAAGTCAATTAGCAATAACTGTTACTGCGATGGCTTTTCTTGGCTTATGGCTCGATAAAAAATTTAATACAGAACCAATTCTTACAGTAGTATCTTCATTTGTTGGAATAACGGTTGGATTATATAATTTTATCAAATCAGTTTTGAAGTAGTCAATGTCTGAACATAAGCTTTTGAAGTTAAGCTTCATTTTTATTTTTATACTTTTTTTTACCATTTTTCTTCTGCATCATTTCTCAATTATATCTTACGAAGAATTATATTCTATCCTTCTCGCATCAATTTATACAACAATAAATTTTGTAATTGCAGTAATTTCTATTGAAATTGTTGAAAAAAAGCCAGGCCAGAATTCATTAGCAAGCTTTTTAAAAGGTATGATGATTAGGATGCTGGTACTAATTTTGTTAATAATATTTTCCCTCAAATTCTTGGATATAAATTGGAATAATTTTATATTTTCAATCTTAATTTTTTATATATATTACCTTACACTTGAAATAATCTTTCTTGTTGTTAGAGGAATTTAAGTCAATTATGTTTGCAACGGAAGTTAATAAATCAATAGCATTAGCAGATACTGTTAAAAAAGCAGTAGAAAGTAATAGCGATCCAAGCTGGATTATGCATCATGTTTTGGACGGGAATTCTATTAGTTTTGAGCCATTTGGTACTCTTTATCTGCCCCATTTACAACTATTCGGAATAGATATCTCAATTACAAAACATATCTTTTTTATTTGGGTAATAGCATTATTGCTTATAATTTTGAGTTTAGCCGCCGCTAGAAAATACAAAAATTCATTAGTCCCGAAAGGTATTGCAAATTTTTTAGAAATTATAATTGTATTTGTTAGAGATGAAATTGTAAAGCCTGCTATTGGAAAAGGATTTGAGCCGTACCTTCCATATATGCTCACTTTATTCTTCTTTATTTTGTTAAGTAATCTTTTTGGATTAGTACCTTACGCTGCAACAGTTACAGGTAATATAGCAGTGACAGCATCATTGGCAATCATTTCATTTATCGTTACCCAATACAGCGGAATGAAAACTTACGGCGTATTAAAATACTTAAAAAATCTTGTGCCATCTGGAATGCCGGTAATGATAATTCCGGTTATGGCGGTGATAGAATTAATTGGTTTATTTACCAAACCTTTTGCATTGTGTGTTCGTCTTTTTGCAAATATGGTTGCCGGGCATATAGTTATTTTTTCTTTGCTTGGGTTAATTTTTATTATGCACACATTTGTTGTTGCGCCTGTTTCAGTTGGTTTTGCTTTATTTATTGAATTGCTAGAGTTATTAGTCGCTCTAATTCAAGCGTATGTTTTTACAATGTTAACAGCGCTATTTATTGGAATGGCTAAACACATGGAACATTAATTTTATTTTATTCATAAAACAAAAAATTCTAAGGAGATAAAAATGGATCTAGGTTGGTTAAGCGCCGGTTTAGGTGCTGGTTTAGTAGTAATCGGAGCTGGTTTAGGAATTGGTAAACTTGCCGGACAAGCAATGGAAGCAATGGGACGTCA
>DAIEML010000008.1 GCA_027349615.1 Ignavibacteriales bacterium
GCTAAATCGCCTAATCCGCCAGCTAAGTTTATATAGTACAAATAATTTTTACCCATAGCATATTCTATGTTTCCAGGACTTTTCACTTGCCCATAGATATATACTGTATTTATTTTAGATGGTATTATTATATAATCGCCATTTTTAACTTTTAGATTTGCAATTGATGAGTTCTTATCCAAGACACTATCAAAATTGATTGATGATTCATTCAACATTTGTCTTATCATTTCATCTATTGAAAAGAATCCAGTGTCTTGTTCTGTCAATGTAGTTGTTCTAAGCATTCTGTCTTTTTCATATTCAAACATAATTGGATTTGGATATTCATTTAAATATTGATTTTGCTTCTGGTCATTTAATCCAAATTGATTTTGTAAAATAAATTCTAAATTTGTTCCTCTTAATAATTTAGCTCTGCGTAACGATGCTTGTTTTGTAAAACCACCCGCATCTTCAATTACTTCTTTTAAAGTTGTATTATTTTTTGTAATTGGAATTTCTCCTGGACGTTCTACTTCCCCAAAAACGTTGACACTAAACTCTTTCCTTTGTGTTTCATCAGCAAGGATTACTATTCTATCTCCTCTTTGTAAAGGATAATCGCTGTTTACATCAACAACTATCTTATCCATTTTTTCACCGTCATAATTAAGTCTATATATTTCAGCTTTGGAAACATTTTCATAGGCTTTATTAATTCCTTGTGCTAATTGAATTGCATCAGATAATTTATCTCCATCGACAAAAGGAAATTTATTTGGATTATTTACAGCGCCGGAAATTGAGAAAAAATCTCTTTCAAAATCAACTGGCGGGAAAATTAATATGTCATCATTTTTCAAATATGGGTTATCTTTAAAATCTCCTGTTAATCTATATTTTAAAAGATCTAAATGAAAAATTTCTCCATCAGCTCTTTTCAAAGTAATATTTCTTAAAGAAAAATTTTTTAATTTTTTATCAATCATAGTTAAAAGTTTCGGATCTGTTATATTTCTTAAAGCATTGGCTCGAGCTTCATTATACATTTGAGTAACAAATGCATCTACTCTTTCATTTAAGTAGGCAGGGAAAGTTCCTGTTGTTAAAAAATCTCCGCCGATGGTAACACTTATGGCTGCTGCTCTAAAAGATGATGAGCTAATTCCGCTTGAGGTTTTTTCTTCATCTTGCGCTTTGATTATTGTTATTGATAAAAGTATAAAACAAACAAAAAAGATTTTTTTCATTTAGAAAATCCTGTAAATAATTCTTAAAAGAAATTATAATTTATATTGAGTTTCATAATATTTTTGATATTCACCATTAATTATTCTCTCCCACCAGCTTTTATTTTGGACATACCAATCGATGGTTTTTTCAATCGCTTTTTCAAAAGAAAATTCAGGAGTCCAGCCAAGTTCTTTTTTAATTTTTGTGGAGTCAATTGCATATCGTCTGTCGTGTCCTGGCCTATCTTTTACAAATTGGATTAAATCTTCCGACTTATGTAAGTATTTCAAAATTAATTTTACAATTTCAATATTGGGTAGTTCGTTGCTTGCACCAATATTATATATTTCACCAACTTTTCCTTTTTCTAAAACAAGATTAATTGCTTTATTATGGTCAATAACATAGATCCAATCCCTAACATTTAATCCATCACCATAAACCGGAAGTTTTTTATTGTTGAGCGAATTTATAATCATCAATGGAATGAGTTTTTCCGGGAACTGAAATGGCCCGTAATTGTTGGAACATCTTGTAACGACAACTGGCATTCCAAAAGTATGATGGAAAGCCAATGCCATCATATCTGCGGCTGCTTTACTTGAAGCGTAAGGACTGTTTGGGGATAGAGGAGTATTTTCCGAAAATAAACCTTCTTTGCCAAGGCTCCCATAAACTTCATCAGTAGAAATCTGTAAAAATTTTTCAACTTCAAATTTGCGCGCCGTTTCTAAAAGTAAATTTGTTCCAATAACATTTGTTCGAAAAAATATTTCTGAACCTGAAATACTTCGGTCAACATGGGATTCGGCTGCAAAGTTTACAACATATTTAATTTTAAATTTTTCAAAAATAAAATTAACTAAATCAGAATTAGCAATATCACCTCTTACAAAATGATAATTCTTTTTTGCCTGAGATGATTTTAGATTTTCAAGATTACCTGCATAAGTAAGCTTATCCAAATTTATAATTAAAAAATCATCCCTTTCATTAAGAATATAATTTATATAATTACTTCCGATAAATCCTGCACCGCCTGTTACTAAAATATTTTTCATTTAACTCCTAAAAAGAAAATAGTCCGACATAAATTCCGGTTTGAATGAAAAAGCTGTTCCCTCTTATTCCCCAAGGAACGTTTGATAAACTATTGCCATTGTCATAAGTCCAGCTATCGCCAAATGTAAGTTGATAACCAGTTCCAACATGAATACAAATTAAATGGTAAGCTGGAAAGTCAAAGCTTAAAGTTGGATTGAAAATCCAAAAGCTATTTTTTATAGTTGAACTAAAAGTAGAGCTTGATTGATTTTCAGCTTGCTGCCAAAAATATTGCCAATCAACATTACCTAAATTTTTATAAAGTTGAACTGTTAAACTTCCTCTTCCAATTGTTGCGCCGATTGAAACTCCAAAATTTTTTATGAATGGAATTGTGTAATCAATAGTTAAGCCGCCTCCGCTTAGTGAATAAATTGCTTCCTTCTTTTCACTTACATAAATTGGGGTTGGGTCTGTAGCTTGAGAAATTTTTACTAATAAAATTGAAGAACTTGAATGTGATCCGCTGAATCCTATTCCTCCAATTCTAATATTTGGAATTATGCCAAGATAAATAAAACCGCTGCCGCCCGAAGTATAAAATCCACTTGTTGGTAAATCTGGAACTCCAAAACTTTTTAGTTGTGAATTGATAGTACTAAAATTTGGTATAATCCATCCCCCAACATATCCACCGCCGCCGCCAAATGGTGCGTCATAAAAAGATGATTCCTGTGGAAAAATTAATTTAGTTGTTAATATAAAAATGAATATAAACGCAAAGATTTTGTTCATAACTCTGATTAATAATTAAATAAATTTACCAAAGGCATTCTAAAAAACAAAGGAAGTCTTATAAGTAAAATAATTGAAAATGGAATTACAAAATAGAATCTGAATCAGTTTAGTTTAAGTCAATATTATTGGTATTGCTAAACTATTGTTTGATATATTCAACATCCATGTGATAATCCCATTGATCGAAATAAATATTTCCTCCGCGCCATTCAACTTCACCTCTTTGAAAATCAGTTGTCTCACTTCTAGGATAAATTTTGGAAGGAAACAATGGCTGACCATAATCATTATTCACCACCAATCGGTAAGAATCCATTCCACCGATATAATAATATTTTACTTTTGGATCTTGTGAATCCTGAATTCCAAAATTTTGATCGAGAGGAACCCAGCCGTAACCGTTAAGATAAATTTCTCCCCAATCATGAAGATTAACACCACCAGGATGCATCATCCAGCCGCTTTGCCATTTACAAGGAATACCATTGTACCTTGCAAGAGTCATAAATGTTAAAGTCATTATGCCGCAATCGCCATGCATGTTATTAATGCAGTAAGAAGAAATATCATTTATTGTAGAATATTCTCTCGCACTTGCCCATGGAATGTGGTCGTTAATCCAGGTGTATATCTTTTTAACTTTCTCATAAGGATTCGTTTCATTCCCAACAATTTCTTTTGACAATTTTTTTATTTGATCGGTAAAAACTATATGCGGCGGGCGTTCTGCTGTGTATTCTTTATAGATTTCTGACGTTGTATCGTAAGGCTTTACTTTGTTAGGATCAATATTATGAAATTCAGAATATGAAGTATACTCAAGCTGCATTTGGAATACCGTCGGTTTTCCTTTCTCCGCGACTTTTTCCATATACAAAGTTTTTTGCGGATGAGAATCATTTGCAATTATATATTCATTTGAATTTACCGAAAGAAGTTTAATATCTCTTTGCCGCTTTACATCGCCGCGTGGATAAGGAAGCCAGCAGCGAATAACCTCACCAGTAGGAACAGCATCTGGATTAACTGTTAATGTATAAGTAATCTTCATCTTCACGGGATTTACAAATACTTTTCCGCTTTCTAAACTTTCTTTTACTGACTCCGGTATGTGAGTTTTTAAGAATACACGCCATGCATCCGGCTTTTCACCATCAATTTCTTCTTTTATTTTTTTTGCTTCAGCATTTATTCTAAAAAGATTTGGAACTGCATTATGAAAAAATATTTTTTTGCCGTCAATAATTTTCATCTCAAGTGATTTATCTTTTTCCCACGCTGCGAGCATTTTTTCATTCAAGTCAGGATAATATTTCTTCAAACCTTTGTTCACAAAATCTTCATTGCGGTCAAAGTCCAATCTAATTCTGTGCATTACATCTATTTGGAAATTTAGATTGTACTTTTCGGTTTCAGATAATGTTTTATCAGCCAAGATATTTTTTATCAGCTTTTCCGCTTTTGTAAAATTTCCCTCTGAAATTTGCTTATTAACTTCAGGATATTTTGTTTGCGCTTTCAATGCGGCTCCTATCGTCAGTATCAAAATAAAGATAAATATTTTTTTCATAGCAAATGATAGTTATTTTTGTTGTTAAGTTGATACAAATATACAAATTTGAAAATTTAATTTTCAGAAAACTGTCAAAGTTTCTTAAACATTATTTTTATGAAAATTCAAGAATTAGAAAAATTATCTCGTAAGAAAATAAAATATGTAATTGGATTGATGTCCGGAACTTCTCTGGACGGCGTTGATACAGTATTAGTAAAAATTGAAAACAGTGGAACAAAAACAAAAATAAATCAACTTGGATTCATAACTCATCCGTTTCCCCTCGGCCTAAAAAAAAGAATATTGGAAAACTCAGCAATAAACAGTGGAAATGTTACAGACATTTGTAAATTGAATTTTCTTATTCCTTTGGTCTATGTTGATGCCGTAAAATCACTTTGTAAGAAATTTAAATTTCCTTTAAACAAAATAGATTTAATTGGATCTCACGGACAGACAATTCACCATCTTCCATCAAAAGAAAAATTTTATGGTTATAAATTTGGTTCAACATTGCAAATTGCCGATCCAATGGTGATTGCAAAATTAACCGGCATTACAACAATCGGAGATTTTCGTACTGGCGATATTGCACTCGGCGGAGAAGGCGCGCCGCTTGTTCCTTATTTTGATTATTTGCTCTTTCATTCTAAAAATATTAACCGAGCTTTGTTGAACATCGGCGGGATTTCTAACATAACAGTGCTTAATAAAAATTTTGATTCTTCAAAAGTCTTAGCGTTCGACACCGGCCCGGGAAATATGATGATTGATATTACAGCGAAGAAATTTTTTAACAAAGAATTTGATAAAAATGGTTTGATCGCTTCGTCTGGAGAAATAAATGAAAAATTAATTTTGGCATTAATTAAAAAAGATAATTTCATCGAAAAGAAAATTCCTAAATCTACAGGCAGAGAATATTATGGAAAGGAATTTCTCTCAGCATTATTTAAAAAATTTAATCGGGTTTCTAAAGAAGATTGGATTGCAACAGTTACAACTTTTACTGCTTACGGTGTATTTCGTAATTATGAAAAGTTTGTTAAAAGTGAAACTGAAATAGAAGAGTTATTTGTAAGCGGTGGAGGTTCTCACAATAAATTTTTAATGAAGTCGCTTCAAAATTATTTTGGTAAAAACGTAGAAGTTAAAAAAGTTGAAGCTTTAGGTGTTTCATCCGATTCAAAAGAAGCAATTTGTTTTGCTGTATTAGCGAACGAAACGGTTTCCGGAAATCCATCAAACATCCCAAGAGTTACCGGTGCGTCTAAGCCAACTATTCTTGGTAAAATTTGTTTACCTTAAATAAATTAAATTCAGCGGACAACATTTTCTTGCGCATTCACAGCTTGCCAAATGCCTTTTTGCTTTATAAACACATCAGTAAATATTGATTTGGATGTTGATTTTCCTTGGGGATCAAATGTTTCAACAATTCCTCTGGTAATGCCAACATTGCCATAAATTCTGACACTAAGTGAATCAAATTTTTGTGTCATTCCTTTCGGAAGAGGATGGTTTGTCGCACAATTAATTTGTTGGCTTTTTGTAAGGAAAATTCCTTGCGAAACAGGATGAATAAAATCGTCAGCCAAAATTGAATTGAGAGAATCGGCATTGTGAAGATTTTTCAACCACTTTTTTTCTATTTCAATTATCCGTTGCTTTTCTTTTTTATGTTGAGATTTAGATGAACACAAAGAGAATGTTTGAGATAAAATGAATAAAAACAAAACACCGAACAATTGAAGAAAAATTTTTTGTCTCATCGAACAACTCCGCATTTTGTTCTGAGATTTTATAAAATCAGATGTTGAATTAATGTCTAATAAAAAACTTTTTGCTTCTATAATTTTTTGAAAAATATTCTGAAATTACATTTTAGGTTCAATTGCACGAAGAACAATAATTCCGGTATCGGTTTTTATTTTTTTAAGATAGTCAGCCAATGGAATTTCTGTTATCTGGACTTTATATCCAACATTCGGCGCGTGCATAAAATGAATTCTTCCGTCATCCATCTTAACAGCAACTCCGACATGATTAATATCCAGGCCTTTTACATTTGAAGTAATCGCAATTAGATCTCCGTTGTGAATTCCTTTTTCAACTTGAGCAACTTTTTCTTTTGGAATATAATAATATTCACGGCTGTTTATCGCTTCTTCTTGTTTCCTGATTACCGGAATAAACTTTGGATCATCTTTTAATTGGACATAAGAATCAGGATGAGTTGACATAAAATCAACGTTAAACTTTAATGGTTCACCTCCGATTTCTCTCGAAATATTTTTAACTATTCCTTTTGCTTCGTTGTTATAAATCCAATCAGAAAAATAATGAAGACGTGAAGGATATTGATCGATCTTTCCGTCTCTATATCTAATTTTGGTCAGTTCTTTTTCATAATCCTTAAATGACGTTTTCTTTTCTTTGATGCATCTGGCGAAGGTTAGGGAATTTTCCAAAAATGTTGTGCAGTCGAGCCCGGTTAAATCAATTACAAGTGTTTCGGCCTTTCCTTTTTCAAGAGTATGGGCAACATAATCAGTGCCTAAAAAAGATTTTCCAATTGAAGCAATAACATCTCCGATTGGTTCGTTCTCAAGATTTTTATCAACAGCTAATTTGAATTTTGATTTACAGATTTCTTCATCTTTATCTGAAAAAATCTGCGAATAGCTAATATTGATTAAAAATAAAGCTGCAATTAAACTTAATATAAAATTTTTCATATGATGTCTTCTTCTGTGGGATAAGCTGTGTATTCTTCAATTTGTTTTGCATGTGCAAGGTTTTCGAATCTTGCATACTCTTTTATAAATGCTAATCGGACTTCTCCGGTCGGGCCATTTCGTTGTTTGCCAATTATTACTTCGGCAATTCCATCGGTTGGAGTATTGTCATCCGAGAATGCTTTGATTCCGTAATACTCAGGACGATTCAAAAATAAAACTACGTCGGCATCTTGTTCGATAGAACCGGATTCACGAAGATCAGAAAGCTGCGGGCGTTTATCGTTTCTTGTTTCAACCGCTCTATTTAATTGTGCAAGAGCGATTACTGGAATATTTAATTCTTTAGCAAGCGATTTTAATGATCTTGATATATGAGAAATTTCTCGTTCACGGCTTTCTGATTTTGCCGGCCCTTGCATCAACTGAAGGTAATCGATAATAATCATTCCGATATTTTTTTCAGCTTTCAGCCTTCTTGCTTTTGCTCTAATTTCAAGAACACTCTGAGCCGGCATGTCATCAACGTAAATTGGTGATTCAATTAATTTGTGTGCGTTCTTGCTAAGCTTAACTCCTTCTTCGTGAGGAAGCTTTCCGGTTCTTACTAGATGAGCATTCAATCTTCCTTCGGCGCAAAGCATACGAATTACAAGTTGCATCGTTGACATTTCAAGACTAAAAATTCCAACAGGCACTTTATGATCGATCGCTGCATTACGCGCAAGTGTGAGCGCAAATGCAGTCTTGCCCATTGAAGGTCTTGCCGCGATAATAATCAAATCTGATTTTTGAAAACCGCCGAGCATTTCATCAAGTTCATAAAATCCTGTAGGCACCGAAAATTTTTGTTGAATGTTGGAATGAATAGCTTCGATATATTCAAGTGCATCTCTTACGGCTCTATCCATTCCTTGAAAAGATTTTTTTAGATGTGTTTCAGTTATTTCAAAAATTTTTCTTTCAGCTTCATCAAGAATATCAAACGCATCTTCAGTCCCTGCATAAGCCGCTTGCGCAATTTGATGCGAACTAGTTATCAATCCGCGAAGAATTTGTTTTTCTAAAATTATTTTAGCGTGATATTCTATATTTGCAGCTGAAGAAATATTCTGAGATAATTTGCTTAAATAAACCGCACCGCCTGCTTCTTCTATATGTTCACGCTTTTTTAATTCTTCATATAAAGTAACCGTATCAATCGGTTCACCGGAATCAAAAAGCGAAATCATCGCTTCAAAAATTAATTTATGCTCTTTTAAATAGAAGCTATCCGAAGTCAAAAGTTCAATTGCTTTGGGCACTGCTTCTTTTTCAATCATCATAGCGCCAAGTACCGAAGCTTCTATTTCCGGTGCTGCTGGCGGCTTAACATCGGCTGGAACAATACTTTCTAATGCAATATTTAGTTTTCTAGTTTTCGCCATTATTCAATTTCATTTCATCAAATAATTTTCTAAACTTTTTAACGTCTTCCCAGCAGTCTCTCTTCCAATTTGGATTTCTAAGCAAAGCTGCCGGATGAAAAGTAACCATTACTTTTGCATTTTCAAACTCGAAAAGTTTTCCCCGCAAATTTGTAAGAGAATCCTTTTTCTTTAACAAACCATGAGCTGCTGTTAGTCCCAAGCATAAAATTAATTTCGGTTTGATTAATTCAATCTGTTTTTTCAAATACGGCATACAAGAATCCATTTCTTGAGGCAGTGGAGTTCTATTTCCAGGTGGCCGGCATTTAACAATATTTGCAATGTATACTTCTTCGCGTTCAAAATTAATTGCTTTTAAAATATCTGTTAGAAGTTTTCCGGCGCGGCCAACAAAGGGTAAACCTTGTGCATCTTCATCCGCACCGGGGCCTTCTCCAATTGTCATTACATCCGCATTAGGATTTCCGGATCCAAATACAAATTTATTTCTCGTTGCACCAAGCGGACATTTTTGGCAATTACAAATTTGTTTGTTTAGTTCATCAAGATTTTTTGAATTTTCCCAATTTTCTTTTTGTTCGAAGAAAGAATGTTCTTCCAATTTTGTTTTCTTTGTTTCAGATATAAAAGATAGAGCTTCTAACTGTGAATTTTTTGAGTCAACTGGTTCCTTAACTTTTAAGTTAGAAGAAGATTCTTTATAAATATTCTCTTTAGTATTTTCTACAACAACTGTTCTTCGTTTCAATAATTTATCCTGGAAAAGTTCATCGCCAAAAACTTCTTTTTGATCTTTTAGAACTTCTATTAATTGTTTTTTAAAAATATCTTTCATAAAAAAATTTAAGGAATGAATATTTACAATTCAAATCCACTTCCGGCAAAATTAATGTCGCGCAAATTATAAAACAACTTCTTTAAAAAATTTAATATTGAAATTTTTGAATCTTGTAAGAATGAAGCTTTTACCGGAGATTTAATCAGCTAATTTTTTTTAATCTTAATTATTTCGGAAAGAATTTTATTTGCGGCTTGAAATTTTGATAGTAACGGAAATTTTATTTGCTTGCCGGTTTTATTGATCAAAGTGATTTTATTCGTATCAACTTCGAATCCGCTTTTTTTATCTTTTAACGAATTTAAAGCTATCATATCAAGATTTTTAGCAGCTAATTTTTTTGAAGCATTATTAATTTCGTTATCGGTTTCCAAAGCAAACCCGACAACAATTTTATCTTTCTTTTCTATCGAAGCCAAAATGTCGTTAGTTTCTGTAAGTTTAATTGAAGTCAGTTTATCTTCTTTTTTAATTTTTTTATTTGAAATATTTGATGGTTTGTAATCAGCAACTGCGGCAGACATAACTAAAACATCATTTTCTTTTATTTGCTTCTCAACTTCTTTTTTCATTTCCAAAGCAGATCTTACCTTAATCAATTTTATTTCTGGATAAATTATTTCTTTAACCGGACCAGATATCAAAGTAACATTTGCGCCTCTAAGAAACGCTGCTTTGGCAATTTCAAATCCCATTTTACCTGAAGAACGATTGCCGAGAAATCTTACCGGATCAATATCTTCGTAAGTTGGTCCGGCAGTAACAAGAATTTTTTTAGAAGACAAATCTTTTTTATAGCCAGAAATTATTAATTCTGAAGCGTCAATAATTTTTTCCGTATCTGGAAATCTTCCTTTCCCTAAAAGTCCGCTTGCTAATTCTCCTTCTTCTGCTTGTAAAATATAAATACCATTTTCTTCTAATGTATGAATATTTTTTTGAGTAATTTTATTTTCATACATGTCAACATCAGCAGCCGGAGCAATCAATAAAGGACTTCTTAATGCGGAAACTAAAGTTGTTAAAGCATTATCGGCAAAACCATGCGCAATTTTTGCAACTGTGTTTACTGTGCATGGTGCAATTATCATTAAGTCTGCCCAGACTGCATAATCGATATGCCAAGTAGAAAAATCAGTTCCGTTTTTTTGAGACTGCGGAAAAATATTAATTATTACTTCGTGTTTTGAAAGAGTAGAAAAAGTAAGCGGAGAAATAAATTCAGCAGCAGAAGGAGTCATAACAACTTTTACTTCTGCGCCTCTTTTAATTAGTTCTCTTAAAAGAATAGCTGATTTATAAGCAGCGATGCAACCGGTTACACCAAGAATGATTTTCTTACCGGATAAAATATCATCGCTCATTTTTTACTCGAGAAATTAATGGAAAAAATTCCGTTAAAAAGTTAATCTGCAATCCCCCTTAGTAATTTAATTTCTAAATTCTATTTATTTTTATATCTAAATTCAACTTTACCATCAAGCAATTCACCAAGTGCTTGGATGTGCGGCTTTTCTCTTTTTTCAAATTCGAATGCAATTTTAAGTTGAGCTGGGTTTATAATATCTTCGCTTTCATCTTCATTTCCAGTAGTCGGAATTGTACTTATCAAAGCATTGAACTCGATTTTGTTATCATCATTTATTTTGCGAGCTTTTTTTGAAACAACAATAATACCTTCATAAATATTAGCAGCTCTTTCATCAATTTGGCGTAAATCAACTGGTTGTATTGCCATCAATTATTCTCCTTGCTTTATTATTTTACTAATTAAATTTTTTGTTTCTGAAAACGCTTTATCCAGATCCTTATTTTCGATAAGATAATCAAATTTATGTTTTAAACTTAATTCCATTTTTGCTCTATCAATCCGCTTCTTATAATCTGTTTCATCTTCAGTATTTCTGTTTCTAAGTCTATTTTCTAATTCTTCAAAACTTGGCGGATAAAAAAAGATCAAAATTGATTCAGGATAAATTCTTTTTAATTCTAAGGCACCTTTAACATCAATCTCAACAACTATTGATTTGCCTTGTTCAATGTTATTTTGGATAAAACTTTTATAAGTACCGTAATAATAATCGTAAAATTTTTCCCATTCTACAAATTCACCGTCTTCTATTTTTTTCTTAAAATCGCTTTCTGTAATGAAAAAGTAATCAACTCCTTCAATTTCATTTTCTCTTTTCTGGCGAGTTGTTGCCGAAACAGAAAAAACCAGCTCTGGAAAAACTTTCAGGATTTTTTTTACAATTGTTGTTTTACCGGTTCCGCTGGGTGCAGAAACAGCAATTATTACTCCCTTATGTCTATTCAATTATTACTCAATATTTTGAATTTGTTCTCTGATTTTTTCAATTTCTTCTTTAATCAAAACCGTGTTATGTGTAATTGAAGTTGAAATTGTTTTTGAAGAAATTGTATTCGTTTCTCTATTCATTTCCTGGCAAAGAAAATTTAACTTTCTGCCGGGTTCATCATCTTTATTAAGACTTTCACTAAAAAATTTTATATGACTTCTTAATCTTACACATTCTTCAGTTATTTCTGCTTTATCAGCAATTATTGCAAGTTCTAGTTCAAGCCTGTCATTATCAACCTTGGCGTCATCAATTAATAGTTTCACTTTATCTTTTAATTTTTGATAATATTCTTTAACACTGGAATTAGATTCACTTTCAATTTCAGCAAGTTTTTCTTCGATAATATCAATACGCTTTCGAAGATCTTTTACTAATTCTTTTCCTTCATTGGCCTTCATTTTAAGCAAAGCATCTAAAGCCGAAGTAATAGCTTTTTTAATTACTTCAAATTCTTCGTCTGATAAATCGAAATCATTTCCTTCAAAAAGTTCTTTATTATAAAGAAAATGTTCTAATTTCAGTACTCCGCCAATTTTTGCAGTCTTTTTTATTTTTTTAAGTAATGAGATATAACTTTTAAGTTTTTCATCATTTATAGAAAAAATATTCCCTTCAGAACTGTTGCTTTTTATTTGTATTAAAACAGTAAGTTTTCCCCTGCTTATTTTATTTTTTATTAGTTCCCTAATTTCATATTCTTTGTTTATTAAAGATGAAGGAGTTTTTAAAATAATATCCAAATAGCGGCTGTTTACGCTTTTTGCTTCAACTTCAACTTTTATTTTTGGGTTTTCAGCTGTTCCTTTGCCGTACCCGGTCATACTGTAAATCATAAATTCCACTTAAAAAGAATGTAAAAATAACAATTTTAAGGTTTGATTACAAAAATAAGTAACTTTGGTTGCCTTAAGACAAATTCAAAATTAGAAAGCTTCGCCTAATCCAAAGTTAAGTTCGATATTATTAAAGAAATGCTGATTCCAATTATTCCAAATAAGTAATCTATTTGAAGGATCGTAAAGTTTGACGGCAAGGTCTATTCTAAATGGCGCTACTGGTGTGTAATATCTAAATCCTAATCCTGAAGCGACCGCAATTCCATTCCATGTAAATTGATTGTAACCAAGCCAAGTGTTTCCATAATCAGTAAATAATGCAAATCCTAAGTTGTCTGAAAATCTTCTTCTGAATTCAAATGATCCTTCAAACAAAACAGATCCGCCGACAAAACTAATTCCTTGAATTCCTCTAACTACTTGACTTCCTTCAGGCACCAATTCATTTGATCTCCAGCCGCGGATTGATGTACTTCCCCCGGCATAGAAGGTTCGGTTTATCGGCACACTTGAAAAATCGCCATAGTAAACTTGAATATTTCCAGCCTTTAATTTGAATGCAGCAATTGAGTTAAGACTTCGATCAAGCGAAACATAATATGATCCGCCAATTTGCACTTTATAAAATCCTGCCGTGCCGGAATTTTTTTGCCCAAAAGAATTACCTTCTTCAAAGTGAAAAGAAAGATTATAACCACGTGTGGGGAAAAGTATATTATCAGCTGTTGTTGATGCGGCATCAGCAGCAATATCAGAAACTAATTTTGTTGATAAGCTGTCGTTAAAAATCCTGTAAACTTCATTTGATTGTTCTAAAGTATAAGATGTACTTAAGTGATTTACGAAAGTATAAGTTGGAAGTTCAAATTCCAGTGTAACTTTTGAACCGTAAAGAGTGTTATTATAATCTTGTTGTTTATTTATTGTAACATAAGTTTCCCAAGTTCCGAAAATCGGTTTTTCAAAAACATAAGGTTGATCAATTATAATTCTAGAATCGACATATCCAAGCAATGTTGTATCACGAAATGAAAATCTGCTTACCAAATTTTTAATATCTGCTCTAAAAATATCTTGAACACCAAACGAAGAACTCAAAGTAAGTTTCCTTGCGTCGCCTAGAAAATTTTTTCTGATATATGAAAAACCAAGACCAACGTTAAAAGCACTTTGTTGGTTATTTAAAATTACTTCCGGTGAAAGTTCGTTCATTAATCCAATGTTTCCATCTAATCTAATTGGCACTTTGCTGTCGGTAGTGTCACTTCCTACACCGGACAAAAGTACCGAATTAAATAGCCCTGTTCGGTACAATCTTACCGTGCTTCTTCTTAATTCATCAAGATCATAAGTATCTCCGGATTTAATTCCGGAAATATCTCTCAATAAACCATTTTCAACTAAATGAGCACCTTCGCCGGTTTTATTTATTAATATTGTATCTATCGAATATTTCTTTCCTAGAAAAAAGAAAATATTTACGTCAGCTTTAAAATGAGAAGTATCTTTTATAATTACCGTAGTATCATTATACTTTGCGAACATATATCCGCTGTTTCTAAGATCAGTAATTACTTTGTTTGTATTATCCTGAATAATACTTTCAGAATATCTTTTATTTGTATCAAGTGAAATCTCGTTATAAATATTGTCATAAATATTTCCTGGAAGTTTATCCAACCCTGTTAATGTTAATTTTCCAAAAGTGAAAGGTTTACTTTCGAAAATTAAATATGTTAAATCTACTTTTCTTGCTGAGGTATCAATTTCATATTTATAATTGAAAGATGCGTCGAAGAAGCCGTTAGAATTGTAATAATCTTTTAAAGCATTCAAATCGATTTGAATATTTGTCGAATCAAAATAAACCGGTTCTTTACCAAAGCTTGTAAAAGAGTTTAGAAATTTCCAAAACCACCATGGCGTGGTTCGTGAGTAAATTACTTCCTGAAGGGCAGAACTAGAAAATGAATTGTTTCCGCTGAACTTAATTGAATTGAGTTCGAATTGAGATCCGGATTGGGCTATCAATTGAAGGTTAACAATTAAAATAAAAAAAACAATTTTCAGCTTATGGGACATATTCGAATAGTTACTTCCTAGTAAAATAAAACAAAATAAATGAATGGAAGAATTTTAATATTTCAATTCTATATCTTTAGAAACAATTTGAACCGAAGGATAATCTCTTTTAAAAATACTTATAAAAAAATTTTTAACTTCCGGAAGATCAATATTTTCAGAAAGGTAAAGTGAAACATTCGACCCAGGCTGAGTAACTAAATGAGCTGTGTATATTTTTCCTTCTTTATAATTAACTAAGTAAGAATAAACTTCACCTCCGCCGCTTCCTAAAAAATAATCCTGAGAATTATAATAAATTAATTCATAATCAAAAATCGGAAATTTTATTTTTTGAACCAGGCACTGCTTGAATGATCCGTTTAATAATGGTGTTTGAAATACAATTTTTAATTGATCGCTTTCCATTTTTAAAAGAACAAATTTTACTCCCCACTGTTTTGGGCTCTGAGATTCAGTTCCAGTGGCTATTTCTATAGTTGAGTCTTGATCAAATTTACCTTTGTATGCAAATTTAACATCGCTGCCCAAAATATTTTTAGCTTGTTGAAGAACTACTTCAGGATTTGCATAATCAATTTTATTTATATCATCATCAGATTTATTCTTTGTGCAGGAAAACGATATCAAACTTATTAATATCAAAATGTAATTTTTTTTATTTGATAACAACTTTTGTCCCTTTCTTTACTACTGAATATAACTCATCTATACTTTCATTACTAATTGCAATCGATCCGTCGGTCCAATTATAATTAAATGGTAAATATCTGAAAACGAAATTTAATCTTCCTATTCCTTGGATTCCAATATTTCCGCCTAACTCAGTATTTGCATCAGGGCATTGACCATAAGTACACTCAAATCTTATTCGGTCATATTCATCTTGAGTTATTAATCCTTTTTTCAAAGCTTCAGCGGCATCTTTTTCATTAGGATAATTTATTCTGAAAAATTTATAATATTTGTTGACTGTATCAATTTCACATATTTGATAATCGCCAACAGGAGTTGCTAAATCTCCCGCTTTATTTTTGGGAATATTTACGTTTCTTCCGAAATTTGCACGGTAAGATTTTATGAGAACTGTATCTTCATATAAATTTAAAGTATAAGATTGACGATTAATTATAATGTTTGGATCTTCGAGCTTTGTAAATCCTTTATCAGTTATATCTTGACTTAAAGGAACATCTCTTAAATTTAAAATAACTCCATAAGCAATACAGCCAATTATAAATAATATTATTCCACCGCTAAAAAAAACTACATTCCTTATCAAATTTGAATTTAGATAAGACAAATATTTTTCTATTCTTTCCTTATTCAAATATGATTTTTCTTTATTCATTAAAAAATAAATTATAAAATAGTCTTAATCTCTTGTTTATCAATTTAAAAATTAAATAAAATTACCTAAATATTAAATTAAGAACTTTAGAAATGGTATAAAAAAAACCCAACTTCATTTAAGAAATTGGGTTTTAAAAAGTTGGAACAAATTCATACTTCCATAATTTCTTTTTCTTTATGCTTTAGCAAATCTTCAACTTTATTTATATGCTCATCAGTAAGTTTTTGAATTTTATCTTCAGCTTCTTTCAATTGATCTTCAGAAATCTTTTTATTTTTTTCTTCTTTCTTTAAATGTTCGTTCGCATCCCTTCTTACGTTTCTAACTGCAATCTTTGTATCCTCACCAAATTTTTTAATCAACTTTACCAATTCTCTTCTGCGTTCTTCATTCAATGGCGGTACTGGAATTTTTAAATTAGTTCCATCGCTAACGGGATTAAATCCAATGTTTGCTTCAAGAATGGCTTTATCAATTGCAGATAAGACAGATTTATCCCACGGAGTAATTGAAAGTGTATGAGCATCCAAAACCGTAATATTGGATAGCTGATTTATTGGTGTTTGAGTTCCATAATAATCTACTTTAATACCATCAAGTAAAGCAGTTGTAGCTTTCCCGGATCTAATTTTTGCAAGCTCACTTCTGAGCGCTTCAATTGATTTATCCATTCTGGATCTAGCATCTTTAATTGTTTGTTCCATAAATTTCTCGCTATTTGTGAATAAAAATTAAACGAGCAATCAATATAATTTTTATAAAATTTGTTTATCAACCATGAATAACTGTACCAACATTTTCGCCTGAAACCAATCTTAACAAATTATCAGGGTCGTCCATTTTAAATACAACCATTGGAAGATTATTTTCCTGACAAAGGCTAACAGCCGTTAAATCCATAACGCGAAGATTTTTTTTCAAAATATCCAAATAGGTAATCTTTTCAAATCTAAATGCATTAGGATTTTTTTCTGGATCAGAATCAAAAACTCCGTCAACTCTAGTTCCTTTTATAATAACATTTGCTTCAATCTCAACAGCTCTTAATGAAGCCGCAGTATCTGTACTGAAGTAAGGATGTCCGGTGCCAGCTCCAAAAATTATAACTCGTCCTTTTTCTAAGTGACGAATTGCTCGACGTCTGATATATGGTTCAGCAATTTCCTCCATATGAATAGCGCTCATCAATCTAGTATAAATTCCTTTATGTTCAATTGCATTCTGAAGTGCAAGAGAATTGATAACTGTAGCTAACATTCCCATTTGATCACCGGTAACTCTATCAATTCCTTGGTCATTTGCGCTGAGCCCCCGATAAATATTTCCACCGCCGATAACTATGCCAATTTGTACTCCGATATCATGTATTTTTTTTATCTCAGCAGCAAAAAAATTTAGCACATTATGATCAATGCCGAATCCTTTTTTGCCCATTAACGATTCGCCGCTTAGCTTTAGTAATATTCTTTTATACTTTAATTCAGTCATTAAACTCTTTCAAAATTATTTAATTTTTTTATGCTAATATTTAATGAGAAAAAATAATATCTGACATTTAGTCGTTCACATGCTTAACTTCGAAATATTTTTTACTAAATCCTTATATAATATAAAAAAAGGTCTTAAAATTATTAAGACCTTTTTGACAAATTTTATTTTTTCTCGTCGCCGAGATGAAACCGGCGGAAAAGAGAAATTTTTATTTGCGTCCCGTGCTTACTATTAAATTCTTTCAGTAAATCGCCAACAGTTTTTGTGTTATCTTTTATGAAAGCTTGTTCTACAAGACAATTTTCTTGATAGAATTTTGTTAATCTGCCGGTAGCAATTTTTTCAAGAATCTGCTCTGGTTTTCCTTCCTTCCGAGCTAATTCTTTATAGATATCCATTTCTTTATCAATAATTTCCTTTGGAACTTCTTCTCTATATACGCAAATCGGTTTCATAGCAGCAATCTGCATTGCAATGTCTTTTCCGATTTCAGAAAATTCAGCTTTGCCGCTGCCAATGTTTTCGTATTTAACAAGTACACCTAATTTGGATCCGAGATGGACGTAGTCAACAACAAATCCGCTTGGTGCATTTTCAATCGCGAATCTTGATATTTCAATTTTCTCACCAACTTTACCCATAATATCAGTAAGTAAATTTTTTATAGAATCATTTTCAAGAAGCACATTAACACTTGATGGTTTAGTTTCATAAACAGTTTGTAAAACTTCATTAGCAAATTTTACAAAATCTTGACTCTTTGCAACGAAATCAGTTTCGCAATTTATTTCTAAAATTACACCAGTTTCCTTGTTATCAGAAACTTTAGTTAAAACAACTCCTTCGTTTGTAGCTTTCTCGGCTCTTTTAGAAGCGACAGCCGCTCCCTTTTTACGAAGTATTTCGATTGCTTTTTCAAAATTTCCATCTGCTTCGGTTAAGGCTTTTTTACAATCCATCATGCCCGCGCCGGTCTTTTGTCTTAATTCATTAACTTGTGCTGCAGTTATAGCCATATCAATTACTTTCCTCTTTCTTATTCACCAGAAATATTTTCTTTAGTTCTCTTTGGTCTTTTCTCTGCTGTTTTTCTAGGCGCGTTTTCTTCAGATACTGGGTTTAATTCTTCATTTTCCTTTTTCTGCTTTTCGCCTTCAGCCGCTTCATGAGCTTTTAATTCCTTAGCTTTTGCTTCGCCTTCGATAATTGCATCAGCCATATATTTCACTATTAGTTCTATTGTTTTAACAGCATCATCGTTTGCAGGAATTACTCTGTCAATTAAATCCGGATCGCAATTAGTATCCACAATTGCAAAAACTGGGATGTTTAATCTTTTCGCTTCTTTAACAGCTATAGTTTCTTTTTTAATATCAACAACAAACATAGCTCCGGGTAATCTTGATAATGATTCGACACCTTCCAGAACTTTTTTAAGTTTGTCTTTTTCTCTTGTTAAGGTCAATCTTTCTTTTTTTGTAATTTTATCAAAAGTTCCATCGGTTTCTTGTTTTTCAATATTGTTTAGTCTTTTGATACTTTTTCTAATAGTAGAAAAATTTGTAAGCATTCCACCAAGCCATCTTTCGCTAACCCAATTTGAATCGCATCTTCTTGCTTCTGTTTCGATTACATTTTTAGCTTGTTTTTTAGTACCAACAAATAGAACTTTTTTACCTTCAGCAACTAGACTTGACAAATTTTCTGCTGCTTCAGCCAATAAAATTTGGGTCTTCTTTAAATCGATTATATGAATACCATTCTTTTCCATGAAAATATATGGCTTCATTTTTGGGTTCCATCGGCGTGTTAAATGCCCGAAGTGCGCTCCCCCCTCAATAAGTTGGGATATATCTATTTTTTTCATCTTTTACTCCTGTTTTTATCTTCTACTTTCTTCATCTTTACCTTTAATCCCATTTTTATGCGGGACACAGGGGGTAAATCAGAAAGTATGAATGATTAAATAAATTAACGTTTAGAAAATTGAAATCTTTTTCTTGCTTTTGGCTGACCATATTTTTTACGCTCAACCATTCTAGGATCTCTAGTTAAGAAACCTTCTGCTTTCAATGCTGGTCTATGATCTGGATTCAAACTGCACAAAGCACGTGCAATACCAAGTCTGATTGCTTGCGCTTGTCCAGTAGTTCCACCGCCAACTACATTGATAATTACATCAAAATGCCCGAGTGTATTAGTAACTTTAAACGGATTCAAAATGTCTTCTCTGCTCAAAAGTTCAGGGAATGCATTTTCAAACTCTTTATCATTAACTGTTATCTTTCCGTTACCTGCTCTTAAAATTACTCTCGCCACAGAAGTTTTTCTTCTTCCAACAAAAATTTGATCTGCCATTATTTCTCCGCTAAACTAATTAGTTCCGGTTTCTGTGCTTTATGTGGGTGTGTCTCTCCGGAATATACTTTTAATTTTTTAATTAATTTCCTTCCAAGTCTATTTTTCGGAAGCATTCCTTTAACTGCGCTTTCAACAACAAACTCTGGTTTCTTAGCCATTAATTCTTCAAAGCTGCGAATCTTTAATCCGCCAGGGTAACCAGAATAATGATAATAATCTTTTAGCAGTTCACGTTTTCCAGTAAGCTTAATTTGAGAAGCGTTTATTACAACAACAAAATCACCTGTATCTGCATTTGGTGTAAAGATTGCTTTATTCTTACCTCGGATTATTCTTGCCACTTTTGTAGCTAATCTTCCAAGAACCTGGTCTTTTGCATCTACTATAAACCATTTCTTATCAACTTCGTTCGTGCTAAAAAATTTAGTTAATTTTTCTTGTTTCACGCTATTTTCCTCCGAAAACCAAAAATCATTTCAAATAAAGAGAACAAATTTAGTCTGATAGTATTATAAAGTCAAGAAATGCTGAATTAATTAAAGAAGTAAATGATTTGATATTTTCAAAAGAATGAGCTCCCGAACTTAAAAGATTTTATCATTCCAAAGAATATTGGCTGAAATGTCTTAAAGGCATCCTCTCCCTCCATAATTAATTTAAAGCTGAAATCTTGATCAGAATTGGTTCTAATGTATAAAGTTTGAGAAATCTGGCCCTCTAATTTTTCTGGATCATTATAATA
>DAIEML010000090.1 GCA_027349615.1 Ignavibacteriales bacterium
GGAGAAGTAAATTAGCGTTGGGGGCTGTTCATACAAAAAAGCAAACGATGTGATTCATCAGGGGATTTTATCAATTAAAATTGGGATTGTAAACATTTTGGTTTTAGCCGCCAGAAACAAAAAATAATGAATTGTTTCTGTTTTTAATCAATCTAATTATGAATATTCAAATTTTCCTCCATATAATCCGCCGGATATATACCCAGAATTAGAGGAATTATTAAAGAGCTTGATGATATATCAGATCTAAATATTACTTCTGAGTTTGATCATTTGAAATTGAAAAAAGACATTCATTATTTATTTTATCCATACGATTCATCTGAATTGCCAGAAAGACAAAAAGAAGGGAATGAAATTGTATCTATTATTCATTCACCGACAAACAGAAAATATAAAGGAACTGAACTCATAATTTCTGTCATCAATAAAATTAAAAAAGAAAAGAAAATAAATTTTTTACTTATGGAAAATGTAGATAGAATGGAACTGCTAAAAGTTAAGAGCAATTGTGATATCTGTATTGATCAAGTTGGCGGTACAATGGGCGGAACAGGTTATGGCAAGGCCGGATTAGAAACTTTGGCGATGGGAATTCCTACAATTACAAACATGAGCGATGTGTATAATAATTGGCTGCCTGAGAATCCGTTTATAGTTGCGAATAATGATGGTGAATTATACAAAAAATTAATTGAATTAATCGATGATCATAAATTAAGAGAAGAAATTGGTATTAAAGGAAAAGATTGGGTGAAGAAATATCATAGTTATGAAAATGTTGACAAAAAACTTAAAGAATTTTATAAGTTAAAAAATATAATTTGATGGTAAATCAAAAAAGTCTTTCTGCTTTTACAACTTGGTACAGTATTGGAAATTTTTTTATCCGCTCAATAAGTTTTATTCTCCTTCCATTGTATTCAAACATATTATCTACTTCTGAATTTGGCAATTACTCTTTATTAATTTCGCTGTATGCCATGGTATCGGTATTGTATCAAGCAGGAATGCAAAATTCATTAACTAAATTTTATTTGGGAAGTGAAAACCCGCAGCATAGAAAAATTGTTTTTTCATCGGTGATCAATTTTGTTGCAATTCTTGGTTTATTATTAATTCTTCTAAGCTTGGTTTTCTCGAAAGGAATCTCAAATATTATTTTGGGAACAAGCGAGTATTCAAAAATAATTACGTTGGTATTTACAGCATTATTTTTTGAGACAATGAGTTACTTTTTTTTGCACTTATTAAAAACGAAAGAACTAGTTAAACAAGTTGTAATCACTTCATGTATCAGTGCTTTAATTAATTTATCGATGAATATCTTCTTTGTTTACTATTTGAGAATGTCAATCGAAGGAATATTTATATCGCAGCTTATTTCTTCATTTGTTTTAGTATTATTGCTTTTGCCGAGTGTATTGCCTGAGATTCAAATTTCTATCGATAAAAGTTTGTTGAAGAAAATGTTTATATTTTCACTTCCGTTTTTAATTGGCGGAATATTTTCCTCTGCGGTTGATGTAAGCGACAGATTTATTCTAAATATCTTTACCAACAAAGATGAAGTTGGGATTTATAGTTTGTCATACAAAATAGCAATGCTGATGAATGTGTTTGTTATTTCATTTCGAACTGCATGGATACCAAGAGCACTTAATGTTTATAGGGCTGAAAATCATTCTGAAGTATTCGGGAATATGTTTAAGAAACTGATTTCAGTTAGCAGTGTAATCTTAATAAGTGTAACTTTATTCTCGCCATATTTATTTCAGATTAAACTTTTTAATGTTTTTATATTGAACAAAAATTATGAAGCCGGATTAATCATTCTGCCATTTATTTTGCTGGGATATCTATTCAGCGGACTAGGCGCTTTTTATTCCTTGTTTCCTTTTGTGAGTTCAAAAAGTTATTATTTCCTTTATTCAGATTTAATCGCCTTCATTGTTAATCTAATTTTAAATTTCATTTTAATTCCGATGGTTGGAATGATTGGCGCCGCGGTAGCAACAACTTTAGCTTTTTTCGCTTCAGCAGTTTTTTTATTCTGGATTTCGAAGTCAAAGATAAAAATTTATTATCCAATGCGCGATATAATAACCATTGCAACGCTTGCAGTAATTATATTGATAATTGGACTTGTTTATAAAAATTTAATATTGGAATTATCTTTGTTTGTGGTGTATTTGTTCTCAGTTTTGAAATTAACAAAAATAAATTTACGTCTGCTGTTTAGAATTGCATAACTGATTTAGAAAAACAATTAACTTCTCTGATTCCTTCTCCCAATTTTTTCCGGATTCAATTATTGTTCTTCCATTCTTAGAATGACTTAATAATAATTCTTTATCATTAAGATAAAGTTCAATTTTTTCGATAATCTCTTGTCCGTTATTTGGATTCACTAAGAAGCCGCAATTTATTATATCTAATTCTTTTCTAATCGGTTTTATATCTGAAAAGATAAATGGCTTACCGCATGCCATATATTCAAAAATTTTTATTGGAAGAGAATTGTTGTAAATAAAATTATTTATTCTTAAATCAAAGCAAATATCAGCATTACCAATAACTTGAGACATATTTTTGTAATCTGTCCTATCTATCTTTTCAATTATTATGTCCTGATAATTCGGAAGCAGTTCAGTAAATATTTTTTCTTCTTTGCCGCTTGAAAAATTTCCTAAAATTTTAACTTTAATTTTTAGCGCAGAATGCTTCTCTGAAAGTTTTTTCGCAATCTCTAACAATTGTAAAATTCCACGAGTAAAATTGACTAGACCTGCATAACATAAAGTAAGATTTTCTCCATCAAATTTTGGCGGAGCGAAATTAAAAAAACTCAAAACTGGATAATAACCGATAATTACTTTCTTCTTAAATGGAGAAATTATATTGTACCTTTTTTTCTTGGTTAACTCCCCAATAATTAATGCACCTGCCAGGTTTGTTAAAAATATGTTTAATAAAAAAAGCGGAATGTATATAAAATATTTTTTTATGCCGGTGAATTTGAAGGCGACGTTTTCCGGATACCACTCAGTTATGTCAGAAATTATTTTGCATTTTCTGTTTGTGAAAATCTTATAAAGAAATGCCGGTAAAATGGTCAGAGGCTCGCAGCAAATTATTATATCAGGCGAAAAAGATTTTAGAAGTAAAATAAATTTGGCAATCTTATCCCATTTATTTATTTTTTTGCTGCTGAATCCAATAACGCTGATATTATTTTCGTTTTTGGTTATTACTTCTGTTGAGCAAAAAATATTTACAATGAAATTATTCTTCGATAGAGAAAGTCCGAATTTCCAGTAAATCCTTTCATCAAAAGGTGAATGACCAGAAGTAATTATAGCAATTTTCTTATTCTTCATGCATTAAATAAAAAATTTATATTGTAAAATAAGAATTTATTTCATATTCATCCTTTGGAATTATTTTTTCTATGAAATTTAAAATATTAATAGCACCCAATAGTTTTAAAGAATGCGCTGATTCAATTACTGTTAGCGAATATCTATCTAACGATTTAAATAAGCTTGCAGATAATATAATATCAAGGCCGGTTTCAGACGGCGGCGACGGATTTCTTAAAGTTTGCGAAAAGAATTTTTCTTTGAAGCCAATTAAGTATCAAATATCTTCGCCTTACAATGATTCTAAGTTAAATTGCAGAGCAGGCTATGACGAGAAAAAGAAATTTATTTATATAGAGTCAGCTAATATTCTTGGAGTAAAAATAATTCCGGTAAGTAAAAGAAATCCGCTTAAATTAAGTTCAAAAGGAATGGGAGAATTAATTTCCAAAATTCTAAAAGATCACCAAATAGGGAAACGTAAAATCAAAAAATTAATAATCGGCATTGGAGGAACTGGAATAAATGATTTAGGATTAGGATTATTTTCAAAATTTGGATTAAAATTATTTGATCATAATGAAAAAGAAATAGATATAATTCCATCAAATTTTATAAAAGTGAAAAAGATAGTTTGGCAAAAAATTGTTTTGCCATTCAAAATTGAAATCATTATTGATGTTTACAATGAATTGCTTGGTAAACAAGGCGCAACTAAAATATTTGGGAAACAAAAGGGTTTAACTTCTGAAGGAATTTATATTGTAGAAAAAGGTTTTCAAAATATAATTAGCATTTTAAAAGCAAATGGAATATTGAATCAAACAAAACGACTTTCAGGTGCTGGCGGCGGTTTAGCTGCCGGCCTACAGATTTTCTTTAATTCAAATATTGTCCATTCAAAAGATTTTATTTTAAAGGATCTTGGAATAAGTAAAATTAAAAATATTGGATTAGTAATAACCGGAGAAGGTTCTTTTGATAAACAAAGTTTGATGGAGAAGGCAACCGGAAACTTAGTTAAATATTTTAGCAAAATTAATGTGCCGGTTATAGTTTGCTGCGGCATTTTTGATAAACATCTAAATAAATTATTACCAAAATCTGTTAAAGTTATAGAATTGAGAAAATATTTTCAAAGTGAAAATGAATCAATTAATAATTTCCGAAAAGGAATTTTACTGGCATCCAAGGAAATTCAAAGTAAAATTGATCAATTTAATTTTATAGCTTGAAAAAATTTTACTAAATTGCCTGTGCGATATCAAATTATACTTTCAATTTTAATTTCCGGACCGAACATGAAACAATATTTAGATCTTGTTAAATTAGTTTTGAACGAAGGTGTCAGAAAACAATCTAGAACCGGCGTGGATACAATTTCCTATTTCGCGGCTTTTTATAAAGTTGATCTCTCTGAAGGATTTCCTTTATTAACAACAAAAAAAATTGAATGGAAATCTTTACTGCATGAAGTTCTTTGGTATTTGTCTGGAGAAAATCATATTAGAAATTTGAGAAAACATACAAAAATTTGGGATGCCTGGGCTGATGAAAACGGAAATTTAGAAACTGCATATGGTTATTATTGGCGGCATTTCCCAAGCGCGGAAAAAGATACAAATGGTAATTGGCAAGTTAGAGAAGTTGATCAAATTAAATATGTTATTGATGAATTAAAAAGAAAACCATACAGTCGTCGATTAGTTGTATCTGCTTGGGAACCAGGTAATGCAACAAAAAGCAAATTACCTCCGTGTCATTATAGTTTTGCATTTAACGTAAGCAACAATAAATTAAATTGTCATTTAACTCAGCGCTCTGGCGATATTGCTCTCGGCATTCCATTTAATCTTGCTGCATATTCAATTCTGACCCAGATTATTGCGCAGGAAGTTGGGCTAGAACTTGGATCTTTTGCTCATACAATTATTGATGCTCATATTTACGTTGCTGATAAAGGTTCACCTATGGAAAAATATGATCATAGAGAAGGACTTTTAGAACAAATTAAGCGCGAACCGCTTGCGCTTCCAAAATTAAAGATTGCAAAAAAGCCAATTGATGAACTTACATTCGAAGATTTTGAGTTGACTGATTATAAATATCATGATAAAATTAAGTTCGAAGTTGCAGTATAAATTTTAAAACATAAATCATGAATTTATTTTTGAATGGAAGTTTATTTTGAAAAGAATCATAATTTCAGCTGTTGCTAAAAATGGAGTAATTGGAAGATCTAATGGAGAAATGCCTTGGCATTCTAAAGAGGAATTCCAACATTTTAAATCCACCACTTTGGGCTTCCCAGTTATTATGGGGCGAGTTACGTTTGAAACTCTTGGTAAACCATTAAAAGGAAGACTTAATATCATCATCACATCAAATGATAAATTAAAATATGATTTTAATGACGTAAAAGTTTTTAACAGCCTAGAAAATGCAATTACTTTTTGTGAAGTTGAAGATTATGAAAAGATTTTTATTATTGGCGGAGGGAAAATTTACATACAAGCAATGAAATATGCTGATGAGATGATAATATCGATTATGAATTTCGAAGCTGAAGGCGATGTTTTTTTCCCGGAAATTGATTCAAAAGTTTGGGAAATAAATTCTAGAGAACAACGCAATGAATTTGAAATCCTAACTTATGTTAGACGAGAAGTTGATGACAAATAGAATTAATATTTTGCCGGAAAACATTGCAAGCAAGATTGCCGCTGGAGAAGTGGTCCAGAGACCAGAATCTGTTGTTAAAGAATTACTCGAAAATTCAATTGATGCTGGTGCGAACATAATTGAAGTAATTATTAAAAGAGCCGGTAAATCTTTAATCCAAATTATTGATGATGGAATTGGAATGTCTGAAGACGACGTAGTTTTATGCGTTCAAAAACATGCTACGAGTAAAATAAACAAGCTTGAAGATCTTGATTCAATCAACACACTTGGTTTTCGGGGAGAAGCTTTAAGTTCGATTGCTGCTGTTAGCCAGCTTGAAATTAAAACTGAAACTAAAGATGATGATCTTGGCACTTTAATTAGAATTGAAGACGGCGTTACTATTGTAAAAGAAAAAGGTTCATTTCCAAAAGGAACTTCTGTTGCAGTAAAAAATTTATTTTTTAATACTCCAGCTCGAAGAAATTTTTTAAAAACAGATAATACCGAGCTTAAACATATCATAGATACTTTTAACAAAACTGCGTTAGGTCATCACAATATTGGCTTTAAATTTTATAATGATGACGAAATAATTTTTGATTATCCATCAGGCAATTTTGAAGATCGCATACAAAATGTGTTTGCCGATAATATGCTTGATGCTTTAATTCCTGTAAACGAAAGAACAGATTTTCTATCAATAACAGGTTTTGTTGGTAAACCAGCAATGCTTAAGAAAAGTAAAGGCGATCAATATGTTTTTTTGAATTGGCGGTATGTTGTAAGTAAGCATATCAATCACGCTGTGTTTACTGCCTATGAAAACATTTTGGAAAAGGGAGATTATCCCTTTTTCATTCTTTTCTTAGAATTAGATCCAAAGAAAGTTGATGTAAATGTTCATCCTTCCAAATTGGAAGTCCGCTTTGATGATGAAAAAAGCATTTACAATTTTGTACTTGCAGTAATTAAAAAAAGTTTAGGTACTCACGATCTAGTTCCAACGATGGCATTTATGCAGACAGCTGATGAAAGTGAAAAACTAAGGTTCAACAATTTTAAAAAAGTTGAGTCAGGTGATTTTTCTGATCGACCATCATTTCAGGAAAAAAAATCTTATGCAAAAACTGATTTTTCAAATAGAGATATAGATATAATCTTCAATTCGATTCCGGATTCGTTAACGAAAGCAAACCCGAATGAGTCAATTCAACTGCCGTTTGACAGAACGGATAACAAAGAAATTTATCATGAGCCTGAAAACCGCTCTGGTTCAGTACAAAGAGAAGAAGAGACTCCATTTATAATTCAATTGCACAATAAATATATTTTATCGCAAATCAAAACCGGATTAATGATCATCGATCAGCACGTTGCTCATGAACGAGTTCTTTATGAGAAAGCATTAAAACGATTTGAAGCCAATCTTCCTTTTTCACAGCAGCTTTTATTTCCAAGAACGACTGAGCTTGATCCGGCAAGATTTTTAATTTTGAAAGAAATTAATCCAACGCTAACAAAGCTTGGCTTTTCGATAAAGTTTTTCAGCAAGAATACAATCGTCATAGAAGGCGTTCCGGACGATGTTAAAAAAGGTTTTGAAGAAAAGGTGCTGCTTCAATTAATTGATGAGTTTACTGAAAGCAAGGATGAAAAAAATTTTGATGAAAAAGAAATTCTTGCAAAATCATATTCATGTAAAGCAGCAATTAAAGCCGGCGATTACCTTTCCGAAAAAGAAATGCGGTTGCTAATTGATCAGCTATTTGCTACTTCGATGCCTTATGTCTGTCCGCATGGAAGACCGATTGTAGTGAAAATTTCTTTGGATGAGTTTGATAGAAGATTTGGAAGAACGTAAATTTAAAAAGCTTATTGTCCAAAAGACAGAAAGCTTTTATTAGTTTCACAAAAGCTATAAAGGTTAATCATGAACTACGAAGAATATAAAAAAAGAAAAAAGGGATTTGAGCAGAAAGCAAAAAATTCTTCAACAACTGGAATGAAATATACAACTGTTAGCGGAGAAGAAGTTAAACTTCTTTACGGACCTGATGACATTGAAAATATTAATTATTTAAATGAAATTGGTTTCCCGGGCGAATATCCTTATACACGCGGTATTCATGCTAATGGCTATCGTGGAAAAATTTGGACAATGCGCCAGTTTGCTGGTTTCGGATCGCCAGAAGATACTAATCAGCGTTTCCATTATTTATTAAATCATGGGCAAACAGGTTTATCTGTTGCATTCGATCTTCCAACATTGATGGGCTGGGATGCTGACGCTGCTTTAAGCGAAGGCGAAGTTGGTATTTGCGGCGTTTCAATTTCTTCACTTCAAGATATGGAAGTTCTGTTTGATAAAATTCCACTTGAAAAAGTTTCAACATCGATGACAATAAATTCGCCGGCGGCCATGGTCTTCGCATTTTATCTGGCCGTTGCGCAAAAACAAAATGTTGATTTTAAAAATTTGAGAGGCACTCTTCAAAACGATATTCTGAAAGAATACATTGCGCAAAAAGAATATATCTACCCTCCAAATCCATCGATGCGGATTATCGTTGATATGATTGAGTACTGTGCAAACGAAGTTCCGCAATGGAACCCGGTTTCTGTAAGCGGTTATCACATTAGAGAAGCCGGATCCACTGCAGCACAGGAACTTGCATTTACATTGGCAGATGGTTTTGCTTACATCGAAGCATGCCTTGAACGAGGAATGGACATAGATTCATTTG
>DAIEML010000091.1 GCA_027349615.1 Ignavibacteriales bacterium
AAGTGAAAAGGAATTAAAAGAACCGAAATTTGACAATTGCAGACTTCCTTGATAAACCATGCCGTTTTTGATAAGTTTGAATCCGATTTTAATAACTAATACAGATCAAATGAGATACCCGTTCCAAGAAGTTGAATCTAAATGGCAGAAGTTTTGGGAAGAAAAGGAAATATATAAAACCGACCTTTCTAATCTGAGCAACAAGCTTTATCATTTAAACATGTTTATTTACCCATCCGGCGCCAAACTGCACATTGGGCATTGGTACCATTATGGTCCGTCTGATACTTGGGCAAGATACAAGAAACTGCATGGCTACAATGTTTTTGAACCGATGGGATATGACGCTTTCGGTTTGCCCGCGGAAAATTTTGCTATCAAAACCGGAGTTCATCCTTATGACAGCACGATGAAAAATATTCATGATATTCGAATTCAACTAAAGAATATCGGATGTATGTACGATTGGAATGCCGAACTGATGACTTGCGTTCCCGAGTATTATAAATGGAATCAATGGTTGTTTTTGCAGCTTTACAAAAAAGGATTAGCTTACCGAAAAAATGCGCCGGTTAATTGGTGCCCGAAAGATCAAACAGTTTTAGCGAACGAACAAGTTCAAGCAGATGGGACATGCGAAAGATGCGGCACACTCGTTATTCAAAAAAATCTTACTCAATGGTTTTTCAAAATCACTGATTATGCCGATGAGCTTCTTCAAGGATTAGAAAAAATCAATTGGCCTGAAAAAACTAAATTGATGCAAAGAAATTGGATCGGCAGAAGCATTGGAACCGAAGTTAAATTTAAAGTTGACGGCAGCGAAGAAGTCATTACAGTTTTTACAACTCGTCCCGATACTTTATTCGGAGTTACTTACATCGTTATCGCACCGGAACATCCATTAGTTGATAAATTAGCTAAACCGGAATTTAAAAACGGAGTTTTAACATACAGAGATTCAATCAAATCCTTAACCGAGATTGAAAGAACTTCAACGATAAAAGAAAAAACCGGAGTTCCAATCGGAGCTTATGCTATCAATCCTGTTAACGGAGAAAAAGTTCCCATCTTGATTGCTGATTATGCGTTGCTTACATACGGAACCGGCTGTGTTATGGCTGTTCCAGGGCACGATGAACGAGATTTTGAGTTTGCTACAAAGTTCAAACTTCCCATCCGAAAAGTTATTTTGGAACCTGGAACTAAAGAAGACGATGAATTGAAATCAGCTTTCACTGAAGTTGGAAAGATGATAAACTCAGGCGAATTCACCGGATTAAATTCTGACGACGGCATTGAAAAAATTAGTAATTATTTAGAGAGTAAAAATCTCGGCAAGAAAAAAGTAAACTACCGCCTTCGCGATTGGCTAATCTCTCGTCAGAGATATTGGGGAACTCCGATTCCAATTATTCATTGCCCAAAATGCGGAGAAGTTCCTGTTGAAGAAAAAAACCTTCCTGTGGAATTACCTTATGATGTTGAGTTCAAACCGGGCGGCGAATCGCCATTAACCACGAATAAAAATTTTTATGATGTAAAATGTCCAAAATGCGGAAGCGATGCTCACCGCGATCCGGATACGATGGATACGTTTGTTGATTCATCTTGGTATTACTTCAGATATCTGAATACGAAATTTGATAGTAAAATTTTTGATACTTCATTAACTGATAATTGGATCCCAGTTGATATGTATGTTGGCGGCGCAGAGCATGCAACCATGCATCTTTTGTATGCAAGATTTATTCATAAGTTTTTACGCGATATTGACCTAACTAAATCCGACGAACCGTTCCTCAACTTAGTTCATCAAGGCACAATTACAAATCAAGGCGCCAAGATGTCTAAGTCCAAAGGAAATGTTGTTAATCCGGATGAGTTCACTTCAAAATTTGGCACTGATGTTTTTCGTCTTTACTTAATGTTCATGGGTCCTTACGAAATGGGCGGAGACTGGAGCGATAAAGGAATTGCAGGCACCGACCGTTTTGTCCAGCGTACTTATGAATTGTTCAACCGTTTTCCAAAAGCATTGGATAAAGCTTCTTCAAAAAATATTTATCAAATAGATTTATTGAATGAAGAAGAAAAAATTGTTTACAGAAAAACAAATCAGACGATTAAAAAATTTGATGAAGAGGTTAATAACTTTAGATTCAACACAGCCATTGCTTCATTGATGGAACTTCTTAATGAATTAACTAAATCATTAGAAAAATGTTCTCCCGAAATTCAATCGTTTACTCTCGAAAGATTTGGAATTCTTCTTGCGCCGGTTGCACCGCATCTTGCGGAGGAATGCCTTCAAATAATTGGGAAAAAAGATTCCATTTTCCAAAATACAATTTGGTACGAACCTGATCCTTTAGCATTGATTGAAGACAAAGTGAATATTGCAGTTCAGATTAATGGAAAGCTTAGATCAACTATTGAAATGCCGATGAACAGCGAACAAGCTGCCGTTAAACAATCTGCTTTGGGTGATGAAAAAGTTGTAAAATATATTGAAGGCAAAACAGTTGTGAAGGAAATTTTCGTTAAAAATAAAATTTATAATATTGTTGTTAAATAAAACTATTGAGTTTATCGAAGAAAGAAATTTATGCTCGACTTAAAATTTATTCGTGAAAATCCGGAACTTGTTAAACAAGGTTTATTGAATAAAAACTCTGCGAATGTTGTTGATGAGATTTTATCTGTTGATGAAGAGCGTCGTACTTTAATTTCAAGGACCGACGAATTGAAATCAAAACGTAATCAAGCATCAGCACAAATTCCAAAGATGAAAAAAGCTGGGCAAGATACTGCGCCTGTGCTGGCAGAAATGAAATCGGTTTCTGATGAGATCACTTTGCTTGACGGACAGCTTCGCGAAGTAGAAGACAAATTAGAAAAGATTCTTCGCCATACTCCAAACATTGCTCACAATTCTGTTCCCGTTGGTAAATCGGCAGAAGAAAATGTTGAAGCAAGACGATGGTTGCCAGATGGATTTTCCTTTCAAAATGAATTTAAAGTTCTCGATCATATTGAACTTGGAAAGAAAACAAAAATTTTGGATTTCGAGAGAGGAACGAAAATTTCCGGTTCCGGATTTCCTCTATACACCGGCAAAGGTGCAACTCTTGAACGCTCATTAATAAATTACATGCTCGATTTTCATTTACAGAATCATGGCTACTCGGAAATAATGCCGCCGGTTTTAGTTAATCGTCAATCGATGGAAGGCACCGGGCAAATTCCAAAGATGGAAGAGGACATGTACTTCATTGAAAAAGATGGTTTGTATCCGATTCCAACTGCAGAAGTGCCGATTACAAATATTCACCGTGAAGAAATTTTAAGTGAAAAAGATTTGCCAATAAAATATGTCGGCTATTCTCCTTGCTTTAGACGCGAAGCCGGTTCATACGGAAAAGAATCGAAAGGATTTTTACGAGTTCATCAATTCAACAAAGTTGAGATGGTAAAGTTTGTTAAACCGGAAACTTCTTATGACGAATTGGAAAAGCTTGTTGTTGATGCCGAAGATATTCTTCAAGCTTTAAAGATTCCTTACAGAATTTTACTACTTTGTACAGGCGACTTAAGTTTTTCTGCTGCTAAATGTTATGATATTGAAACATGGTCGCCCGCAGAAAATCGGTGGCTGGAAGCTTCTTCATGCAGTAACTTTGAAGCCTTCCAAGCAAGGCGTGCAAACATACGATTCAGAAATGAAACAACGAAAAAACCCGAGTTCATTCATACATTAAACGGTTCTGGTTTGGCAACCAGCCGCCTGATGGTTTCTATTCTGGAAAATTATCAAACACCTGAAGGAAAAATAATTGTTCCAAAAGTTTTGCAGAAATATACTGGTTTCGAAATCATAGATTAAAATTTTCTTCTTGCGGATATTATTTCCTTACCTTTTATTTATAAATGTATTTAACATAGGTAAGTTTAATTTAAAATCTTTATGAAAAATCTACTCACATTAACAAAATATTTTATAAGATATAAGAAAAAACTGCTTTGGGGAATTTTGTTTATGATTCTTTCTGACGCCACAGCAGTTTATGCAATCTACCTTACGAAGGACGCTATTAATGCACTCACTCCGAATGTAGTTATTTCAACAATAATTTATTATGCATTTTTAATTGTATTGGTAACTCTTCTCTCTGGAATATTCAGATTTTTTATCAGACAGACAATCATTGTTGCTTCAAGAGAAATTGAATATGATTTAAGAGAAGATTTCTGGGATCATATTCAAAAACTTCCGCTAAGGTTTTTCCAGAATAATTCTACCGGCAATATAATGGCTCACGCAACCAACGACATAAATGCAGTGAGAACTTTTTTAGGCCCAGCAATTATGTACTCAATGGATGCAACTATCAACCTGATCATTACTCTTGCAACAATGATTTCAATTAGCTCGAGCTTAACATTATATTCATTGCTGCCACTTCCCTTCTTATCAATAATTGTTTATAAGATTGGGAAATTAATCCATGAAAAATTTATTCTTATTCAGGAAAGATTTTCTGAATTAACAACTAAAGCCCAGGAAAATTATTCCGGTATTCGTGTTATCAAATCTTATGTACGCGAAGAAAATGAAATAAAAGAATTTGAAAATTTGAGCAAAGGCTACCTGAATCGAAACATGGACATGATAAAAATACAGTCATTTATGCAGCCTTCATTATTTTTCATTTCTGGTTTACCGACGATTATTGTTATTTGGTTAGGCGGATTTAAAATAATCAATGGGACCTTAAATCTTGGAGATATTACCGCATTCTTAATGTATATTGTAAATCTAACTTGGCCGATGATTGCATTTGGCTGGGTTACAAATATGGTTCAGCAAGGTGAAGCTAGCATGAGGCGACTGAATAAAATTTTTGCTGAACCCTATGAAATAAATGATTCGGAAATTACCAACCGTTCAATTACCGAAATAAAGGGTAAAATTGAATTTAGAAATTTATCATTTAAGTATAATGATAATCTTCAATATATTTTAAAAGATATCAACTTAACAATTCCCGAAGGTTCGACAATTGCAATCATGGGTTATACCGGCGAAGGCAAGACAACTTTTATAAATTTAATTCCGCGATTGTATGATTGCACCGATGGAGAAATTTTAATTGACGGAAATAATGTTAAAACAATTCCGTTGGAAATTTTACGGTCAAATATTGGGTTGGTTCAGCAGGAATCATTTTTATTTTCGGATACAATTTTTAATAATATTTCTTACGGTTTAAGAGAAATAAATAAAAACAGAGTTGAAGAAGTTGCTCAAATTTCTGCGTTTCATAAAGATGTTGAAACATTTCCAAACGGTTATGAAACAATGATGGGAGAAAGAGGAATAACTCTTTCCGGAGGGCAAAAACAACGTGCAAGCTTAGCCCGGGCCTTGGCAATTGATCCGAAAATATTAATACTTGATGATTCTTTCTCAGCAGTTGATACAAACACAGAAGAAGAAATTTTAAGAAAGCTAAAAGAATTTATGAAAGGAAGAACGAGCATAATAATCAGTCACAGAATTTCAACGGTTAAAGATGCTGATAAAATAATTGTTCTTTCAAAAGGTATTATTGCCGAACAAGGAACTCATGACGAACTTGTTTCGCTCGGAGGAATTTATGCTGATCTCCATTATAAACAACTTCTGGAAAAAGAATTGGAAGAATTAAATTAGGGAAAGAGAATGGCAATAATATCAATCGCATTTTTCGAAACAACAAGTAACGAAAAAAAATATTTGAAGAAAAAATTCGATAAGAATTTTGAATTGTTTTTTTATCAAGATGAATTAAACGATTCTAATTCTAATTTAATATCAAACATAGATATTATTTCTCCATTCATTTATTCGGTAATTAATTCTAAAGTATTGGATAAAGCAAAAAAGCTAAAACTGATAGCAACACGCAGTACAGGATTTAATCATATTGATATAAAGAAAGCTGAAAGGAAAAAAATCTCTGTCGCAAACGTTCCTTATTACGGCGAGAACACAGTTGCAGAACATACTTTTGCGCTGATATTAGCTCTGTCAAGAAATATTCATAAAGCTTATGTAAGAACAACTCGAAATGATTTCGCACTAAACGGGCTGCAGGGCTTTGATCTTAAAGGTAAGACGCTCGGTGTAATCGGTGCAGGCAGTATCGGCGTTCATGTAATTCGAATTGCAAAAGGTTTTGGAATGAAAGTCATCGCTTTTGATCCAAAGCCGAATCATATTTTAAAAGACATGCTTGAATTTCAATATGTTCAACTTGATGAATTGCTAAAAAATTCTGATATAATTACTTTGCATTGTCCATATAATCAATATACTCATCATCTTTTAAATATGAATAATATCAGAATGGTTAAGAAAGGCGCATTGTTTATTAATACAGCTAGAAGTGGAGTAATTGAGCCTCAGGCTTTATACTATGCAATTGATAACAATATCTTTAGCGGCGCGGGACTCGATGTTTTTGAAGGCGAAGAATTGTTGAAAGAAGAGAATCAAATGCTAACAAAAAATGTTTCCGTAGAACATCTTGAGGTGTTACTAAAAAGAAATATTTTATTGCGAAGAGAGAATGTGATTCTTACTCCGCACATGGCTTTCGATTCTGTTGAAGCGTTAGAAAGAATTATGGATACAACCGCAGATAACGTTTTAAATTTCCTTGAAGGGAAAAATTATCATAAAGTAATTTAATTATAATACTTCTTGAACTTAAACTTGAACTTATAAATACATGGCAAACGATTATTCAACTGAAGATGAGATACTAGGCAAAGCGTACGATGCAAAGTTGATGCGGCGGCTGCTGCAATATATTAAACCGTACAAAAAATATGTTATTTCAGCAATCTTACTTAATGTTATTGTGGCTTCACTTGGCCCTTTAAGACCATACTTAATGAAAATTGCAATCGATAAATACATTGCTCATCATAATTTTCATGGACTTTTTATCATCAGCATGCTTTTGCTAGCTTCGCTGCTTTTTCAGTCAATCATTCAATATTTTCTTACTTACTATACGCAGTATCTTGGACAAAAAACTATTTTTGATTTGCGCAAACAAATTTTTACTCATACCCAAAAACTTTCTTTAAAGTACTTTGATAGAACTCCTATTGGCAGAATTGTTACAAGAGTTACAAACGATATCGAATCTTTGAACGATCTTTTTTCATCCGGCATAATAATGGTATTCAGTGATGTCTTTATAATTTTATGGATTCTTGGATTTATGTTTTTCATGGATGTAAAGTTGTCGCTTGTAACATTATCTGTTTTGCCGGTTCTTATTTACGGAACTTTTTTATTCAGAAGAAAAGTTAGAGAATCTTATAGAAATGTTAGACTTCATTTAGCAAGATTAAACGCATTCATGCAAGAGCATGTTACAGGAATGAATGTAGTTCAAATATTTCACAAAGAAATTTCTGAATTAAAAAGATTTTTGGGAATTAATAAAGATTACCGAGAAGCCAATATTAGATCCAATTTTTATTACGCAATATTTTATCCCGGTGTTGAATTGATCAGCGCAATTGCAACTTGTTTAATCATTTGGTATGGCGGCGGAGAATTTATACGAGGCGGGCTTCCCGTTGGCGTTTTAGTTGCATTTATTCTTTATACCGATATGTTCTTCCGTCCAATTAGAGATCTTTCTGAAGAATATAACATTCTTCAAACTGCAATGGCTTCTTCCGAAAGAATTTTTAAACTGCTTGACAATAAAACTTTTGTAAAAAATCCTGAAAATCCTGTTAGATTAAATTCTGTAAAAGGAGAAATAGAATTTAGAAATGTTTGGTTTGCGTATAACGGGGACGAATATGTTTTGAAAGACGTTTCCTTCAAAATTAATCCCGGTGAGACTGTCGCAATTGTCGGCCACACAGGCGCGGGCAAGACAAGCATTATTAGTATTCTTTCTCGCTTCTATGATATTAACAATGGTGCAATCTTAGTTGACGGAAATGATATCAGCACTTTGGACAAACGAGATTTAAGAAAATATATTTCAATCGTTCTTCAAGATGTCTTCCTTTTCTCAGGCACTATTAACTCAAACATCAGCATGAATAATGATGACATTCCGTTTGAGAAAATTTTGGAAGCAGCAAAGATTGTCGGCGCAGAAAAGTTTATCGAAGCGTTGCCCAATAAATTTGATGAAGAAGTTAAAGAACGCGGTGCTACTTTAAGCGTTGGACAAAAACAATTAATTTCATTTGCCAGAGCCCTCGCTTACGATCCGAAAATCTTAGTCCTTGATGAAGCAACTTCAAGCATCGATACTGAGACAGAAATACTAATTCAAAAAGCTATTGAGAAATTGCTTATCGGAAGAACTGCAATTGTCATTGCTCATCGCTTATCCACAATTCAAAATTCCGATAAAATAATTGTAATGCACAAAGGTGAAGTTAGAGAAACCGGCACTCACCAAGAGCTGCTTGCAAAGCGCGGCATTTATTATAAATTGTATCAGCTTCAATATAAAGATCAGGAAATAATTAAGGCAAGCTAAGCCTTACATAAAAATCTCAGTCTTATATTTTTTTTGTTGCTGTTTGAAATTCTATT
>DAIEML010000092.1 GCA_027349615.1 Ignavibacteriales bacterium
GTTCTTTTTTTCACAAAATTTCATTTAAATATACAATAAACAAAAATCAAATTTCTTTTTCTTATTATAAGTCATAAATTAACATAAATCAATATAAAGCAACATAAATTTATATAAAAAGATTATGAATCGTTATCCTGAAATTCAATTGATTGCTTCAGGGGGAATAAAAGATTTGGATGATATTAAAAAGCTGAATAAAATAAATCCTTATGCTGTTGTTGTGGGCAAAGCTATTTATGAAGAGAAAATTGATTTAAAGGAGCTTGCTGAATTTGCTTTGTAAAAGAATAATACCGTGCCTTGATGTTAAAGACGGACGCGTTGTAAAAGGAACCAACTTCATTAATTTGGTTGATGCCGGTTCGCCGGTTGAATTGGCGGAAAGATATTCCAAAGAAGGCGCTGATGAATTAGTATTTTTGGACATCACAGCTTCTGCTGAAAAAAGAAAAACTCTTATTTCAATTGTTCGCGAAGTTGCAAAGGCGATAAGAATTCCTTTCACTGTCGGCGGTGGAATTTCAGAGTTAAGTGATATTGAAGCATTGCTTAAAGCCGGAGCTGATAAAGTTTCTTTAAATTCTTCAATCGTAAAAAATCCGGAGTTAATTACAAAAGCAGCAAATCAGTTTGGAAGCCAGGCTGTAGTTGCCGCCGTCGATATAAAATTTGTTGAAGATAAATATAAAGTATTTATCAAAGGCGGAAGAGAAGAAACAGATTTGATTGGAATGGAATGGTGTAAAAAGGCAGCTGAACTTGGTGCCGGAGAAATTCTTCTAACTTCAATGGACCGCGACGGAACTAAGGAAGGCTATGATTTAAAATTTCTGAAAGAACTGACTTCCAATGTTTCCGTTCCTGTTATTGCCTCCGGCGGCGCCGGGAAGAAGGAAGATTTTTTAGCGGCATTTAAAGAATCTAATGTTGATGCTTGCCTTGCTGCAAGCTTATTTCATTTTAATATTCTTCCAATCAAAGAATTGAAAAACTATTTAAAAGAAAATAATGTTGTTGTTAGAATTTAAATTTTGAAAGGATAAAAATTGGATAAGAGTTTTATTGAAAAATTAAATTTTGAAAAGATGAGCGGATTGATTCCCGCAGTTATAGTTGATAATACTACGGGACAAGTTTTGATGTTGGGATTTATGAACAAAGCTGCTCTTGAAAAAACTTTCGAAACTAAGCTTGTTACTTTTTTCAGCCGCACAAGAAATACTTTGTGGACCAAAGGAGTAACTTCCGGAAATTATCTTCATCTTGTTGATGTTAAACCTGACTGCGATAATGACACGCTTTTAATTTATGCTAATCCGGATGGAAACACTTGCCACACCGGTAAATATTCGTGCTTCGATATTCCAAAAATTTCTTCGCCGAGTTTTTTAAATCAATTATTTGATTTGATTAAAGACAGAAAAACTAATCTTCCGGAAAGATCATACACATCGGATTTATTCAAGTCCGGCGCAAACAGAATAATTCAGAAAGTAGGCGAAGAAGCAATTGAAACTGTAATTGCCGCAAAAAACCGCGACCGCAAAGAAATAATTGATGAATCATCTGATTTGATTTATCATTTATTTGTTATGCTTGCTGAACAAGGAATTGAATTCAGCGATGTGGTTGATAATTTGAAAAAAAGATCAAAATAAAAATTTAAATTACTTACCTCAAATTTGTTTGTTAGATTTTGATTAAACAAAATTTGTCATGAAAATGACAAATTTGACGCCTCACAAATATTATCCTCCTAAAATAATTTTCAAAAATTTCCTCTTCGATAAATTATAAGTTTCTTTTGTGCAAGATTTTCTAAGAGAAATTAAATTTTCCACCAAAAATATTTTAGAAATTTTTATTGTCATTTGTCTGGTATAAATATTGGATGAATATCATGCGCAAAATTTATAATTAGAATTTGATTATATGAATACTGGACAAAGTTTAATGAGCATTGGCGCTATGATGCTGCTTTCGATATTAGTTTTAAGAGTAAATAATACTTTTCAAAATACAAGCTCGGTTCTGTTAGATTCAAAGCTTGGATTATTAGCAACCTCAATCGCCACTTCACAAATAGAAGAAATAAGCAGATTGTCTTTTGATGAAAGTACTGTTAGTAATGCGGTCAGCAGCACTTCAAGTTTAACTCCTCCCGGAAGTCTTGGTCCAGAGACCGGTGAAGTTTATCCTAATTTTGATGATATAGATGACTTCAACGGGTACACCAAAACCGACTCATCGATGACTGCAATATTTAATATTTCCTGTTCGGTCCAATATGTTTCTTCAACTTCACCGGATGTTGTTTCATCATCACCAACGTGGAATAAAAAAATATCAATCTTTGTTTCAAGCCCATCTATGCGGGATACAATAAAAATGTCTACAATTTATAGTTATTGGTTTTTCAGGTAATGTTATGGGATTTACTACAATTTTAGATGTAATTGGTTCAATGATAATCGGCGGATTCTTAATGCTTATTCTTTACCGCACAAACAGTGCCGCAGTTGAAAATACTTATAACAACGGATCAGATTTAACGGTTCAGGAAAATCTAGCTGCTATTGTTGAAGTTTTGGAAAATGATTTTAGAAAAATTGGATATTGCAGTGATTGGACAAAAATTCCTGATCCGACGAAAGCAATTATTTATGCTGATTCAACAAGCATAAAATTTTTATCAGATCTTAATAACGATGGAAATGTTGATACACTTTATTATTATCTCGGGCCAACTTCTGATTTAGCCAGCACTCCCAATCCTAATGACAGATGTTTATATCGAATAGTTAATGGAGTGCAAACCAGTAGCGGCAATCTTGGAATTACAGAGTTCAACTTAATTTATTTTGGAGCTTTAGGCGATACATTAAGTATGCCGATTTCAGTTCCGGGGGCAATTGCAAGTATGCAAATAACAATTAGAGTAGAAAATACTGAAGCATACAATTATCAATATGTTGATGCTTTTTGGCGCCAGATAAGATTGGCTGCTCGAAATCTTAAAAATAGGTAGGAGAAAGTATGGCTGGTAGAGCAGTTTTATTTTTAGTTTTAGGTTTTAGTATAATTTATTTAATCCTTGGTCAGCACTTCGGCCGGTTGTCCAATGATTCCGTACATAATTATACTTCTTATTATGGAAATACTATTGCGCACAATATTGCAGTAAGCGGAGCTAATCTAGGAGCCAATCAAGTTTTTTTTAATCCAGCTTGGACGACGGGTTACAGTAATCTTAATTTCAACGGCGGCACTGTAAACGTAGGCGTTAATATTTTAGATGCATTTAAAAATATTAGGCAAATAGTTTCAACCGCTACATTCGAGAATTATTCTTCAACTGTAAAAGTTACATTACGGCCAAGCTCGTTTTCAAAATTTGCATATTATTCTGTTTATGAAAATGGAATTTGGTGGGTTTCAGGCGATACTGTATTTGGGCCTTTCCATACACAAGATTATCTTAGAGTTGCCGGAAGTCCGGTCTTTAACGGAAAAGTTACAATTTTAAAAAGCATACTTAAATACAATTCACAATCTAAACCTATTTTTAACGGTGGTTTTCAGCAAGGTGTAAATTTGCCTTTGCCAACAAATGGAGTTGCAAGCTTGGAAAGTGCTTCTAATTCTGGAGGTCATACATTTACTGGTCAAGATACAGTTTATTTAACATTTGCAAACGACAGCCTTCGATATAAATTTGCGTACAACGGTCCGCAAACAACTGTACTAACTTCTGCATTTGCACCTAACGGAGCAATCGTCGCAGATAACGCAGTACTAAGAATTCAAGGGACAGTTAAAGGTCAGCTTACTGTTGGCGCTACCGGTTCCGGAGGATATGGAAATATTTATATTGATGATAATGTTGTTTACAATTCAGATCCTCGAACAAATCCTAATTCTACAGATTTACTTGGCATTGTTGCAAAGAATAATGTAATTCTTACAGATAACACTGCAAACAGAAGTGATGTTATAATAGATGGCGCAATCTATGCTGAAGCTGGAGGATTTACCGCGCAAAATTATAGCACACGTCCGCCAAGTGGAACAATTTATTTATTAGGCGGAGTTACACAATACAGCAGAGGTGCTGTCGGTACATTTAATTCTTATGGAATTGTTAGCGGATTTTATAAAAATTATAGATATGATGATCGCCTAATGACCAGTTCACCTCCATTCTTCCCAAACACCGGCGCTTTCGAAGTAGTTTCCTGGTACGAATAACTTCCATGCCGGATTGATCAAATCAACTACGCTTCATTTTGACATTATCGTTACGCAGGCATATTTTTATTAATAATCTTTGATTTTTCATTTTTACTTTTCTCATATTAATTTTTGCTTCTGAATATATTTTAAATTGATTTGACAACGGCGAAAGGAAATATTGATGGAAGAATTATTGAAGCGAACATTTTTTGGAAACACTTTATTTGATTATGCAGCTGCACTTTTAATTTTCAGTCTTTGTATTCTAGCAATTTATATTATCCGTAAGATCGTTATAAGCGCCTTAACAAAATGGTCTCACAACACTGGAACTCATCTGGACAAAGTATTGATAGCCGGTTTGCAGCGCATTGTTATTCCATTTCTTTACTTCGTTTCTTTTTACCTAGCTTTTAAATCTCTTACATTAAGCCCAAAAGTTATTAAGGCTGCCGATTCAATTTACGTAATCATTCTTACGTATATAATTATCCGCATAATTATTTCAATTCTTAATTTCAGCATCCTTTCATATTTCAGAAAACAAGGACGCGGCGCCGAAAGAGAAAAACAGCTGAAAGGTATTTCAACTTTAATTTCGTTTTTTGTTTGGGGGCTCGGTATAATTTTTCTACTTGATAACCTTGGATACAAAGTTTCCACTGTAATCACCGGATTAGGAATTGGCGGTGTTGCAGTTGCTTTGGCTGCTCAAACTGTTTTAAAAGATCTTTTCAGCTATTTTGTAATTTTCTTCGACCGTCCTTTTGAGATTGGTGACTTTATTACTGTTGGCGATAAAGCAGGCGCTGTAGAATATATTGGAATTAAAACCACGCGGCTTCGTGCGCTCGGAGGCGAGCAGCTAGTATTTTCTAACACTGATCTTACCGATTCAAGAATTCATAATTTTAAAAAAATGGAACGCCGGAGAGTCGTTTTTGAAATTGGAGTTGTTTATCAAACAACAAAGCAGCAGCTAGAAGAAATACCATCGATAATTAAAAAAATAATTTCAGAAGTAACCGATGTTACATTCGATAGAAGTCATCTTTCAACCTTTGGTGATTCAAGCATAAACTTTGAAACGGTTTATTTTGTTAATTCCCCGGATTACACAAAATATATGGACGTGCAGCAATCTATTAACTTGAAAATATTTGAAGAGTTTGAAAAGCGCGGAATTGAATTTGCATATCCGACTCAAACAGTGTTTGTAACTAAAGAATAGAAGCGGAAAAAAGATTTAGTTAATTAATCCATAGTGATCAACACTTAGAGCGTTGGAAATATGGACTAATGGGATATGGTTTGCAGACATAATTCCATAACTCTAGTTATCAATTTAGGTCTCATTTAAGTCGAAATAATTTTAAATAACCTTTTATCTTAATTTAAAATTGTTCATCTTCTGCCATGTTCTTCCAATATCGCATTTGCTTTCGGCTTGTAAAGAAGATGGTAAAGCACATCAAGATAAGCTGTCATCTCTTCCATATCTATATGAGAGGTGTATTTCCAGAAACCATAAATTTTTGCCAATGCTAAAAGATTTTTAGCATAAAGATCCCAGTTGTAAGCAGTATCCACGCGCTTAATTGCATTCGTAGAAATTTTGCCCCAGTAAGATGAATCTTTTTTACATTTCAAAATAAAGTCAAGAATTTTGTTTGAGGTTTCGCCTCCATTTGCCGGATCGATATGAAATCCGGAAACATGATCTTGAATAATTTCAAGAGGACCGCCGTACTTTGTTGCAAACACAGGCAAACCCGATCGCATTGCTTCAAGTACAGTTAATCCGAAGCCCTCGAACAATGCAGGCTGAACAAATATTCCCTTGTGTTCTGCTACAACCCGATATACTTCGCCTGTCTGATCTTTTCTAAAAAGTTTTCCTATCCATCTGATTTTTTTCTGAAGCTTATACCGTTCTATAAGATGATGCATCCAATTTATCTGTTCTTTCTCTTCGCCATCTTCAGATTTTCTTTCATCGATTTTACCAGCAACAATAATTAAGTTTGAGACTTCCTGTAGCTTAGTGTTTTCTCCATACCAGTTAACAAGTCCAGTTAGATTTTTTATTCTGTCCATTCTTGCCAGAGAAAAAATAGGAACAAGAGTCGGTTCTGCAAGTGTACCAAATACATCTTCATCATTTGTATTTTCAAAAATCAGCGCATTTAATTCTATGCGGATATCTTTTAGTCTATCGTCTTCATTTGTATAAGAGAAAAATATTTTTTGGTTTACACCTGGAGGAACAATATTAAACTTTGGATGAAACAAATTTATTCCACCTTCAACCCGGTAAAGTTCCGGCATTGTAAAATTAATATACGACTCATACTGCCCGATACTTTCTTCTGTACCGGCAATTTCTTGGAATGAGGAAGTGATTATAATATTAGCAGAGTTCATAGCAATCAAATCTGCAGTGAACTGAATTGAAAAGTTGTAAAATTGTTCCATATCTTTCCAATAAAGAGCAGCGTATAGATATTTACTTTTTTCAAGCGCGTGAGCAATGCTGCATTGTGTAACTCCAAATTTTCTTGCAAGCATATAAGCAACCATATTTCCATCAGAATAATTTCCGATTATAAAATCTGGTCTTTCTCCGAATTCAGCCATCAGTTCTTTATATGAATCCTCGGCAAAGCCGTATAAGTAAGGCCAAATTTCAAACCTCGAAATCCAATTATCCGTAACATTTTTATTATATGGCTTAAAAGGTACTCGAAGTATCCAGCAGTCTTCTGTCTCATGTACCTTTTCCAGTCTCTGGTTCGATTTAGTTGAACTTGCATTCGGAATCAGCCTTGTTAAAATAATAATCTTCGGTTTTGCATCAAGCCCTGATTCATTTAGCGATTGGAGTAATTCTTTTTCAAGAGCTTTTACTTGATCTAAGATATAGACTACCTGGCCGCCGGTATCGGGTAAACCCAAAACATTTTCTTGACCGAAATATCCATGCGGAGATATTATTACAATATTAAAAATCATCGGAATACGAGAAAGGAATTCCTTAAGCGATTGATGATCAGGTGAATGCAAAAGTCCGTCAAGTATTTCCAAACTTTGAATAATTCTTCCAGCTGTGTTACCAAGTCCTGGTTCAAAACCCATTTGCTGAAGCTCGTGGATGAAATTCTTGTACGGTTCATCTTCTGGTTTTGTCCGCAGATAATTAATCGCTGTATCGATACTTTTGCTTAAATTATTTGGACTTTTAATCCGTGGATTTAAAATCAACTGCTGCGTTTTGTGTTTATGGACGAAAAGAAAATCGAAGAGAGCTTTGGATAATTTCTCATGATTTGTAAACATATTGCTTGATAGATAACGATTTAAATACTCAACGCCGCGTCCGATATTCTTATATTCTCTGATGCTTGGAAACTTATCATAGAAAGTTCCGAAATTTATTGTGACCAAGTCATTATGAAAATTTGGATTTACGAATTGTTCTTTTATCAGCAAATAATCATGAACTTTTATCTGCTCGTAAAAAAGTTCTTCACAATTAAAAAGGAAAAAACATGGGCCGGCAATTGTCTCTCTCATTTCAAAATAAATATTCTGCCCTATAACCACTGCCTCGGTAATGCGGCTGATAATTTCTTCCAATTCTTTGTTGCTTTCGATTACTTCCTTTTTGAATTCGTCAAACACTTCGATAAGATTTCCTTTTACATGAAGCTTGTTATCTTTTGAAGCAACCCTTGTAAAATAGCTAAACAATTCCCTCTTGTTGTCTTCAATTTGCTGAATCACATCTTTAGTCATGGCTTATCTCTACTTACTTATCTAAAAAATTATAGTATTTGATCCCTTCTATAATTCCTCCTGCAAATGATTTGTTAGCAAAATATATTTTCCTTTTTCCCTTCAAGTATTCAAGCTCATGGCTGTAGTTAGAAACCACAACTCCAAGCAGTTCACCTTTAAGCATTTCTTCATCGTTACCGGAATCGCCTGCAACTAAAATATTTTCAAAAGGGAAATTCCATCTATAAGCAAGATAACGAATAGCTTTTCCTTTGGAAGCCCTGTAAGGAAGAATATCAAGATATTGACCTTTGCTATAAATTATATTTACTCTCAATTTAATTCTGTCCAGTTCTTCTTTTATTTCCAAAAGAAGTTCATCACTTTCTTCCATGAAGTAACTTAATTTGAATTCTCTTTGTGTCTCTTCTTCCTGCAGGCGAATTGAATCAAACTTAGACAAACAATCTTTTAGTTTATCTCTCTTCCATTGATGGGATATATGAGCATCCCATCCCTTCGAGTATATTAATTTGCTGTTATAATTATAATATATCTCGGTGCCGACGGAAGAAATTATTA
>DAIEML010000093.1 GCA_027349615.1 Ignavibacteriales bacterium
TTCAGATGAAATAAATCTTTGAGAAAAATCTGTTCCCGATAAATGTTCTTGAAGAATTAAATACATTCCGTAAGTTAATCCGTCAGCAAGATTTGAGTTTTTCGAAAAGTTGATTGCGATTTTTTTAGGATTTTTTTTCTTCAAATAATCTAATAATAATTCTCTTATTGATTGAACATATCCTCTTACGTTTTTATAAGCGCCAATTCTCTCAAAGCTTTCTGCATCAAGCGATCCAACAATTGCAGTTGTATCGCCATCTTTACTAATCATAAAAGCAGACTGCCATGTGCATCCAACTCCAGCAATCATATCTAGCGCCGGATCTTTTATGTTACCGCTTTCGCGAACAAATGTTAACCAAAGATCAATATTTTTTTCATTTAATATTTGAATTGCCTGATCGATTTTCTGTTTTATTATTTCGTTAACCATTTTTCCCTCTGAAATTTCATTTCATATAGATTTTTCTATGAAAATCTACCAAATATGCTTTAAATATACTATTTCAATTAAATAGTAAATTTTCTTAATTTATTAAGAAAAACTTTCAGCATAACCTTTTTTACTAAAGGGTTAAAACAAGGATAGTTTCAAAAGTTCAGAATAATCCAATTTTGTTAAGAGAAAAAGCTATTAATCAGCTTAGACATTTTAGTTTTATAATTACTAATTTTAGTCAAATAAAAAAACAAATTTCAAGATGTAACAAAATTACATTCATATTTACTAACAAAAACTTGAGAGCTTACAATGTCTGATTATTCAAAAAAATTATTGGCTGAAGTAAAAACTAAAAATCCAAATGAACCAGAATTTCATCAAGCAGTTGAAGAGATTGTTGAATCACTTGATACAGTTTTAGAACGTCATCCAGAATATCGATCTGCAAAAATTTTGGAAAGAATGGTTGAACCAGAAAGAACAATTACATTTCGTGTACCGTGGATGGATGATCAAGGAGAAATTCATATCAATCGTGGTTTCAGAATTGAAATGAACAGTGCAATTGGCCCTTATAAAGGAGGATTAAGATTTCACCCATCAGTTAATTTAGGAATTTTAAAATTTTTAGCATTTGAACAAGTATTTAAAAACAGCTTAACTACACTTCCAATGGGCGGCGGCAAAGGCGGTTCTGATTTTGATCCGAAAGGGAAAAGCGATAACGAAGTTATGCGTTTCTGCCAAAGCTTTATGACTGAATTGTATAGACATATTGGCCCAGATACTGATGTACCAGCCGGAGATATCGGAGTCGGCACAAGAGAAATTGGTTTCTTATTCGGGCAATATAAAAGATTAAAGAATGAATTTACAGGAGTACTCACTGGAAAAGGATTAAGCTGGGGCGGCTCGTTAATTCGACCTGAAGCTACCGGGTACGGCGCAGTTTATTTTGCTCAAGAAATGTTGAAGACTAAAAAAGAAAATATTGAAGGAAAAGTATTTGCAATTTCAGGATTTGGAAATGTTGCATGGGGCGCAGTTCAAAAAATTACTCACCTTGGAGGAAAAGTTGTTACACTTTCCGGCCCAGATGGTTTTGTTTATGATAAAGACGGTATCAAGGGAGAAAAAATTGATTACATGTTAAAGTTAAGAGCAAGCGCTAACGATAAGGTTCAAGATTATGCAGATAAATTTAAAGTTGAATTTCATCCTGGCAAAAGACCTTGGGGAGTTAAAGTTGATGTTGCAATGCCATGTGCTACACAAAATGAACTTTTCCCGGAAGATGCAAAAGAACTAATTAAGAATGGCTGCAAATGTGTATGCGAAGCTGCAAATATGCCAACAACTTTAGATGCTTATAAAATATTTAAAGAAGCAGGAATGTTATTCGCTCCAGGCAAAGCGGCAAATGCAGGCGGCGTTGCTGTTTCTGGATTAGAAATGTCTCAAGACAGCATGCGCCTACCATGGCCAAAGGAAGAAGTCGATCATCGCTTGCAGCAGATAATGACAAAAATCCACGAAACATGTTTATCTACAGCAGAAAGATTTGGAACTCCTGGAAATTATGTTAACGGAGCCAACATTGCAGGATTCTTAAAAGTAGCAGACGCAATGCTTGACCAAGGTCTTGTCTAACTTGATATTACAATCAAATCTTCTTAAACTGCACCGGTTCAATTCTGCCGGTGCAGAATATTCCTAATTGAATTCGCATCTAAAAAAATTTTAATTTTATGGATAAGTTTAATCTTCTGGATATAGAAGATATATTTACAAGCCGCATTAAAGAATTCCAAAAATTAATGCGCTATAAAATTAGAGAAATTCTTCTTGTTTCAAGTCTTTATGATTATTATCTATTTGAGGAAGACGGAAGACTTTACGAATTACTAAGAGAAGAATACCAAGTACTTAACTTAAGTCAGGCACCAGAAATCACCCACGTTTCAAACGGCTCAGAAGCTTTTGAACTTGCAGTAACCGAAGGCAATTTTGATTTAATTATTACAACACTTCATATTGAAGATATGCATGCAGTTAAATTTGCACAAATGATTCGACGAGCCGGTTTAACTATTCCAATTATACTTCTTGCATACGACAACAAAGAACGAAAAGAATTAATTGCAAATTATGATACTTCAATTTTCGATAGAATTTTTATTTGGCAGGGAGATTTCCGACTAATTATCGGTATCGTAAAATATGCTGAAGACAGAATAAATGTTGAAAATGATTCTGTTGCTGTCGGTGTTCAGGTAATTATTTTAGTTGAAGACAATGTAAAATTCTATTCAACTTATCTTCCTTTAATTTATACTGAAATTTTCAAACAATCTCAACGCTTAATTTCTGAAGGCGTTAATATTACTCATAAATTTTTAAGAATGAGAGCAAGGCCGAAAATTTTACTTTGTACAACTTATGAAGAAGCTTGGGAATATTATACAAAATATGAAGAATATATTTTAGGAATAATCACTGACAGCAATTTCAGGCACTTAGGAATTCGCGATCCTGAAGCTGGTATAAAATTTTCAAAAACAGTTAAGGCACAGCATGAAGATATTCCAATTCTACTTCAATCAAGTAATCCGGAATTTGAAAATAAAGCTCACGAAGCCGGTGCTTCCTTTTTACTTAAAGGCTCGCCAAAGCTGCTACATGAGCTTCGTGATTTCATGTTAAACAATTTTGGATTTGGTGATTTTATTTTTCAAACATTTGATGGGAAAGTTGTCGGACGTGCTGCTAACCTTAAAACTTTAGAAGATCAATTAAAAATTGTACCGGATGAAAGCATTGTTTACCACGCAGAAAGAAATCACTTTTCAAAATGGCTAAAAGCTAGAACTGAATTTTGGCTGGCAGATAAACTTCGTCCTAGAAAAGTTTCTGAATTTAGATCTACTGAAGAATTAAGAGACGATTTGATTACTGCGTTAAAAGTTTATCAAGAATTACGATTACGAGGAATTATAACCGATTTTGATAAAGAATCATTCGATCCTAAAAATAGTTTTGCAAGAATCGGCGGCGGTTCGCTAGGAGGTAAAGCAAGAGGTTTAGGATTTATCAACACATTGATTAACAATAACAGAATCCGCCATAAGTTTGAAGGAATTGAAATCTCCGTTCCATCTGCTGTTGTTATAGCGACTGATGTTTTCGATCAATTTCTTGATGAAAATCATTTAGATGTTTTTACTTTAAGCAGTTATTCCGATACTGAAATTACGCGCAAATTTACAGAAGCAACTTTATTCCCTATTGAAATTAAAAATAAGCTTCTCGATTTTCTCGAAACCATTCACGAGCCTCTGGCAGTGCGTTCGTCAAGTTTATTGGAAGATTCTCAATTTCAACCGTTCGCTGGAGTTTATCAAACGTTTATGATTCCGAATAATGATCCTGATATAAATATTCGGCTAGATGAACTTCTCCATTGCATCAAAGGTGTTTATGCTTCTACTTTTTATAAAAAAGCTCAAGATTATATGAAGGCAACTTCTTACAGACTTGAAGAAGAAAAAATGGCAGTAATAGTTCAACGTCTTGTTGGTTCGCAGCATCATGAAAGATTTTATCCTGACTTTGCCGGCGTTGCAAAATCATATAACTTTTATCCGGTACAGCCGCAAAAATCAACTGACGGAATTGCTTTAGTTGCACTTGGTTTGGGAAAGCAAGTTGTTGATGGAGGAAATGCGGTTAGATTTTGCCCTAAATATCCAAAACATCTTTTGCAGTTTTATTCTACAAAAGAAACTATTCGGAATGCACAACAAGAATTTTTTGCTTTAAATATTTATGGCCATCTCGATCCGGATCCAACTCATCCGCCGGATCAACTTGTTAAAAAATATTTTTTAAATAAATCTGAAGATGATAATACTTTATTTCATGTCGGTTCTACATATTCAGTAGAGAACGATGCTGTTTACGATGGAATTTCAAGAAATGGAAATCGTGTAGTTACCTTTGCACCTATTTTAAAACAAAAAACTTTTCCACTTGCTGAAATTGTGGACATGCTATTGGATTTAGGATCTTGGGGCATGGGAGTTCCTGTCGAAATTGAATTTGCCGTAAATTTAGATGTTCCACCAGATCATCCAAAAGATTTTGCGATGCTTCAAATGAGGCCGCTTGTAATTAGACAAGAAGTAGAAGAACTTGATGTTGATAATTATAAAAAAGACGATTTGATTTGCCTTAGCCAGCAAGTTCTTGGGAATGGCGCAATAAATGACATTCATGATGTGGTAGTCGTCGATATTCATTCGTTTGATAGATCTCGAAGCCGCGAAGCTGCTGCCGAAGTAAGCAGCATGAATTCAAAACTTCTTAATCAGCAAAAACCATATTTACTTATTGGTGTGGGAAGATGGGGAAGTTTAGATCAATGGCTGGGGATTCCAGTTACGTGGGACATGATTTCCGGTGCCAGCGTAATTGTAGAATCTGGTTTTAAAGATTTTAATGTAACACCTTCGCAAGGCTCTCACTTTTTCCAAAATATTACTTCATTTCGAGTAGGTTATTTTACAATCACTTCATTTGACAATTTAGGATTCGTTGATTGGGCTTGGCTTTCTTCAAGACATGCTGTTGAAGAAATGAGATTTACCAAACATCTTCATTTTGATGAACCTTTAGTTGTAAAAATAAATGGGCGTAAGAACAAAGGAATAATTTTTAAACCGGGAAAAGTTAAATAATAAAAATCACTTCTTATTGGAATAAAACAATCCGACCAATCCTGTTACAAAAGCAAAATAAGGAAAAAATATGTAATGCCATTCTTGGAGTTTTAGAGAGGAAGTTAAAAATAATCGGGAAGAAAGATAAATAAATGTAAATGTTACTCCCGTTAATAAAAAACTAATTATTCCAATTCTGAAATTTAATCTCCAAAAACTTTCGTCTGGCTTTGAATTTAACTTTTCAACAAACAAAGGATGGAATACAAGAACAATTAAAATGAAAATTCCCTTTTCCCCAAATAAAGCTACTCCTATTATGCAAAGGATACCAACTATGGTAATAAACAAAAATGCAAGCGGAGTATTTTTGTAATACATTTTTAGAGTTTTGAAAATATTTTAGTTTTCCTGAAAACTTTTAAATAATTACTTACCGCTAAATGCCATCGTTACTTTTCCAGTAAATGCAGTAAAAGAAATTGTAATTTTTTGCGGCTGAGCAAAAATTTCATATTCATTTGTGTAAGTAGTTGGTCCGGTCATCTTTTGATCCATAATTGCATTGCTGGTTGTATCATAAATTGCAATTCTTCCGCTTCCATTTTTAAAATCAGTTATTGCTAAACTTTCATTAAGCACAGTTGTATTTTTAAATTGAAGTGGAAGTGTAATTGTATAAGACAAACCCTGTGCATCTACGCTGTATACAAAAGAATTTTGGGTGTTTGCAATGGTTGGATTGTTATATTGAGTATCGGTTGGCGCAGTCGAATTATCTTTCTTACACCCATTTGCAAAAATACTTAATACAAAAATTGCGGCAAGAAACAAAAGATATTTTTTCATTAAAATCTCTTAATTTTTTAGCAACTATTTTTTTCATCTGAAATTTACAATCAATGATTTATAAAAGCTAAGCTTAAATTTCTTAACTAAATTATTTAATAAGAGCAATTTTTTGTGTTAAAAGAATATCCGGAGTTTGCATAACTACAAAATAAATTCCTTATGCTAAACGAGAACCATCAAATGTTACCTTATAATTTCCCCTAGTTAAATCTTGATCAATTAAATTGCTTATCAATTGGCCTGTAATGTTGTATACTTTTAATACAACATGTGCAGCCCTGCCAATACTAAATACTATATTCGTTGATGGATTAAAAGGATTAGGATAATTTGAGAGGGAGTAATTATTTGGAATCATCCTTGAAGAAATATCATTTCCTGCCAATGAGATGCTTAAATATTTCTGCTTCATATTAATTATTTTATTATAAGCAGAATCTATTGTCGATTCAGCAATAGTACCGTCAGCAACTTTCCCAGAAATAATATTAACTACGCTATCAACCAATGATTTATTATCTGCAAGATTCGTTGCAAATAATAAAATATCATCGCCGGCATTAACTGCAAGCTCAATTGCTTTACTAAAAGTGTATTGAGTCGATATCGCGCCCATCAACATATCATCTGTAATAACGAGTCCTTTAAATCCTAATTTATTTTTCAACAATCCAGTAACTGCATTATAAGATATTGAAGCAGGGTAAAGTGAATCTATGTGAGCATTAAAAAGATGACCAGCCATTATCATATCTGAATAATTGTTTGCAAGAAGTTTTTGATATGGAATTAACTCAGAATCTGCCCATGTATTTGTTATGTCTGTAAACCCAAGATGAGAATCCGTCATTGCACTGCCGTGACCGGGAAAATGTTTTAAAGTAGTAATTATATTTTTCTTATGCATTTCATCTATAAATGCAGAGGCATGATTAAAAACTGTTAATGGATCTTTAGAAAAACTTCTTCCATATGCACCAATTGCTGGGCTGTTAGGATTAACATCGACATCCACAACCGGCGCAAAGTCAATATTAATTCCGCAAGAAGAAAGCCATTTTGCCATTTCTGCGGCCTGATTTTGTGTTGAATCAATTGAATTAAAAACTGTTCCAAGCTGATATGCAGTATAAGTATTATCAAATCCATTTCTTCTTGTCAGCCTTGCAACCATTCCTCCTTCTTGATCAGTTGCTATAAACAAAGGCAGCTTGGATAATTGTTTCAGTTGAGAAGTTAAATTTTTTATTTGCTGCGGATCGTGAAGATTATTAGAATAAAAAATAACTCCTCCAAGATTTCTTTGCTGCAAATCGTAAGCGAGAGAATCCGGCACAACAGTTGTCCCGCTGAAGCCGACCATAATCATTTGACCAATTTTACTTTTAAGATCGGTTTGCGAATGGATAGAAATGTTTAAGAAAAATAATAATAAAACTATTTTAATTGGTAAGTAATTGGTAAAGATTTTTTTCAAAGTGTTCCTGGGATAATTCTCAAAAAGTTAAAAAATATTTATGAATTATAATTTAGACCTTTATTATTTGAGGGAAGTTTAATTCGATTAACTTCCCTCATTAATTTTATTTTATCAAAATCATCTTCTTTGTATCAATAAAACTGCCGCAAGTTAATCTGTAGAAATAAATTCCGCTTGGTAAATTACTTGCTTCAAAATTCAAAATATGAAAACCAGCTTTTTGATTTTGTTCAACAAGAGTTTTTACTTCCCTTCCAAGAATGTCATAAACTTTTAATGTTACAAAACCTGCATTAGGAATTTGGTAACTAATTTGTGTAGATGGATTAAACGGATTAGGATAATTTTGCTGAAGCTCAAATTTTTTCGGCAGCGGCGAAAATTCATTTACATTAGTAATTTCTTTAACTAACGCAAACTTAATTGCATCAGCGCGAAGAACAGCACCGGGAGTATTTTCACCGGAATCAATAACTTTTAATTCGATTGGAACATTTGCCGGAAGAAATGATCTACCTATAGTTTTCCAAACGCCGCTTCCTTCGTTTTGATCAACATAAACTGAATCTAACGGAACTCCGTCAATGCTTAAAACATACAAAGCATTTTTTGCAGCGTTAACTGTAACCGGAACAAGTTCAGAAAAATCATAAACTCCGCTTCGATTAAGTTTTGTGGTATAACTGGCATTAGCAACCGGCGACTGATGAAGATAAGCAAATCGGCTGCTTCCTTTGTAACCTCCGGCTGAACTAAAACTCCAAGTACCAATTTCTTTGTAGTTAAGCGAATCGCTGTTATCAACAAGTCTGAAGAACGGCTGTACATTAGCAGTAAACGGAACAGCAAATTTACTTTGAAGGGAATCATCACTTAGAACAAATAGAGTATCTGCAACTTTTCCAATTGCTGAAGGATGAAAAACAATTGGGATAACAATACTATTCATTGAAGCAATCGTTAAAGGAAAATTTGCGGTTGTTGTAACTCTGCCTGTAGGTGATGTAATTCCATTGACAGAAAGAACTCCAATGCCTGTGTTTTTTAAAGTTAAATTTAAACTAACTGAGTCATCTTGA
>DAIEML010000094.1 GCA_027349615.1 Ignavibacteriales bacterium
ACTTTGGATCTTTCTTCTGCATTTCAGTAGTGTTTAATAAATAGTTCATCAAATAAACCGGAGGCAGTTTTTTAACAATCGGTTTTAGTGCTGGGCCGACCAATCTAGTATCGAGGCGATGACAAGCCATGCATTTAGTATTAAAAATTTTTTTACCTTCAACAACTAATTTTTCATTTATTGGTCCGAGGGTAACTTCTTTAACAGGGCCAATTCCTACTTCTTCTTCTGTGGCTGCTTTCTTTTCACTTTTAACCGTATCTTGACTTGTAAAAGAATTGTTCAACTTTGGATAAGCATTGCTGCTGTTAAAGCTAAAAAAAGCGATTAAAATTATCGAAATCATTCCAATTAGTATTTTCATTATTTCTCCTATATTAAATAATAACGTTTCAAATTTTCAATTTATTAAAAAACAACCCAGCCGACTACATATAAAGTATTATTATCAGAAGCATTTCTTCCTGAGCCATCGTAATTCGAACTGCTTCCGTTGAATTTATTATATGCAACGTACTGAACAGAAAATTGTGTGTTTAACCAAGGCAAATATGTTACCTGTGCGGTTAAACCGCTGCTGTTTGGCTGATTTGAATTATAACCAGTAACTGCTGATGGCGAATAAAGAATCGGATCACTATCGCCGCTGGTTGTAAAATATCCTAAAGTAAATGCTACTCCAACCGGTAAGTTATAGCTTGCATCAACCTTAAATGCATTTAATTTAAGTGACGGATTTGCTGAACCGCCGGCAGCATAAGTTGCATCAAGAGTTTGTTTTTCGGTTATGTAAGAACTATGAGCAATTAAAGTTCCACTGTTAAAAGTTTTTTCATATTGAGCGTCAAATCCAATGTCTGTATATTTATCAGAACTGTTATCTGCAATTCCAGTTGGATAAAATTGTGAACCCATGCCGAAAGTTCCGATTTCAAGATAATCTGTTTCCCATTGCTGCTGCAATGCTACACGCCAATAAGGTGAATAACCAGCCATCGTCATTGTAGAATCTAAAACTGTTTCTGGAATCGGTCCTCCTAATTTTGTAACGTGATAAAGACTGAACTCTCCATAAATTAAATTATTATAAAGTGCATAAGCACCTAAACCTGAAACTTGACCGCCTAGACCAGTTATAATAGGATTAGCGCCGGGAGTTGGTGCAACTGCTGAGGCAACATATGGGAAACCCCACGCTGGTGTTGTATTCCAAACATCTTGAACTGTTGGATTATTATTTAAAGTTACTCCATAAAGCAAATCATTAGAAAAAAGTAAAGTATGATCTGCATATCTTAAATCAGTATTATCCAATCCAAATTGTCCCGATTGATCATCATAAGTAACTTGAATAAACGAACCAAAATTTGGTGAAATAGCTCCAGCAATAAATAAACTAAATTGCTGTGGAAATTCAGTTACATCATTTTGAACACCTCCAATTGATTTAGCAATTAAATTATGCGAACCCTGAATCATTGCTGAAATAGGAAGCATACTTAAAAGTTTCAGATTTGTATTATCTTCTTTGTAAGTTGATTGAATAGTAGAAATTCCTGTCATCGTATAACCATTTAGTTTGAATAATCTTCCGAAAGGTGTCAATTCCGGGAAAACATAATGGCAAGAGCTGCACGGAAGATTTGTTTGGCGCGCAAAACTTGGTATTGAATAAGAAGTACTAGAAAAAGATAAAATTATAATCCCCATTACAATAGTAAAAATTTTTAAGTTTTTTACTTTTGCATACATTGAGAACCTCCGAAAATAATTTATGAATAAAATTTTAATAAGTTTTTTGGGTTTTCTTTGTAGCTTTTTAATAAAACTATCATACAAAGATTACCAAAAGTAATTATCAATGTCGTTGCCTTTATCACTCTATATAAAGAGTTAATGATGTCAACAGAGTTAAAAAGTATTATGTATTTTGTAGATCCTTGAGCGTAGACATTAAGTACTGAAACATGAACAAATATTATTCCAAAAATATATTGAAATTTTATTTATCAGAATCAAGAGTGCATCTTTTTTTTCCAAAACATGGGAATTAAAATATTAACCGCGTTTCTTTTGTGAGAAAATATAAATGAAAATTTTAATTGTACTGATTCGTATTATAATGTAATTAATTGTAATGATAAAATGGTTTCTGAGCCGATTCTAACGGCTCAAAAACCACTTTATTAAATTTACTGATTTACCAAATTTTTACTAATTTATCTCCAGATCTTCTCATTGGATCGCCTGGCTTAACATCAAATGCCTGCCAAAAAGCCGGAGTATTACTTAATGGCCCATCAACACGATATTGTTCCGGTGAATGCGGATCTACTTTAACGCGAAGTCTTAATCTTTCAGGTCTATTTTTTATTTTCCAGATAGTTGCGTATGAAATAAAAAATCTTTGAGCTGGAGTAAAACCATCAATTGGTTTACCTGATTTATATTCAGCAGTTTTTTTGAATGCATCAAATGAAATATTAACACCGCCAAGATCAGCAATGTTTTCACCTTCAGTTAATTTACCATTAACATGCAAAGTATCTACTGCAACATAATTGTCAAATTGATCAACAATTCTTTCCGCTCTTTTATTGAAATTTTCTTCGTCCTGTTTTGTCCACCAATCTTTTAAATTTCCAGAAGCATCATATTGTCTTCCTTGGTCATCAAAACCATGCGTCATTTCATGTCCAATTACGCATCCGATTCCGCCGTAATTAATTGCATCGTCTGCTTTAGGATTAAAGAAGGGCGGCTGTAAAATTCCTGCTGGAAAAACTATTTCATTGTTAGGTGGATTATAATATGCATTAACAGTTTGCGGTGTCATTCCCCATTCAGTTTTATCAACCGGTTTGCCAATCTTAGCTAAATTCTTTTTAGTCTCAAAAATTGATGTGTTTAGAACATTTTCAAAATATGAATTTCTTGTAATTACTAAACCTTTATAACTTTTCCATTTATCCGGATAGCCAATCTTAACAGTAAATGCAGCTAATTTTTTTAACGCAGCTTTTTTTGTTTCAGGACTCATCCATTCCAAATTTTCAATTCTTGTTTTTAATGAAGCCATTAAATTATGAACAAGTTCAAGAGCACGCTTCTTTGCGTATGGCGGAAAATATTTTTTTACGAACAACTTCCCAAGTTCCATTCCGATCTGTCCATCAACTGTTCCCATTACTCTTTTCCAGCGGGGTTGCATTTCTTTTGTTCCGTTGAGAACTTTTCCGTAAAAATTAAATTCCGCTTCAACAAAATTATCGCTTAAATAAGCCGCAGCAGTTCGGATGATATTCCATTTTAAATATTCTTTCAAAGTTTCGATTGAAGTTGTCTTCACTACATTATTAATTTCTTTAATAAAATCTGGTTGTGCAACATTTATATCTTTTGGTTCTTTTACGCCAATACTTGTAAAGTATTCATTCCAATTAAAATCTGGTGAAATATTTACTAATTCTTTCACTGCCATTTTATGATAAGTCTTGTTTGGATTTCTCATTTCAACACGCGGCATTGAGGCTTTTGCAAGTTGAGTTTCTAAGCTCATAACAGCATCAGCACTTTTTGCTGCTTTTGATTCATTATACCCAATTAAGTTAAATAATTTTTTCATCAGCTGAATATAATCTTCACGGATAGTTTTTGTATTGTTATCATCTTTTAAATAATAATCTCTATCCGGCATTCCTAAACCACTTTGATGTAATTGTGCAATATTCATTTTACTGTTTTTTACATCGGTACCAGCGCCAAATGAAAATAATGGATTTGAATATCCAAGTTGAACAACAGCCAGCTCTTTATAAAAATCATTTATATTTTTAATTGCATCAACCGCTTTTAAATCTTTTTCAATTGGTTTATAGCCTTGTTTTTCAATATTCGCGCTATCCATACCAGAAGCATAAAAATCTCCAACTAATTGTTCGCTGCTTCCTTTCTTAACATTTTTACTTTTTCCAAGATTATTTAAAATATTTTTTAGCTTATTTAAGTTTTCATCGCCTAAAATATAGAATGAGCCCCAACCGGAATATGCAGCTGGTATTTCAGTATTTTTCAACCAAGTACCGTTAACATATTTAAAGAAATCTGCTGCCGGACTTACCGATGGATCCATATCTTTTTTATTTATTTCATCACCATTGGAATTTGACTGACCTAAAGTTGATGAAATCATTCCAAGTAATAGAAAACCTAAAATGAAAAAAATGTATTTGGGAACTTTCATAAAATTTACCTCTATTTAATTATATTATTCTATTAACTGAACAAGAGTTCAATAAATTATGGAAAGATAAAAAATATTAATTAAAGTTTTGAGTAAATTGTGATGAATTGGTTTTGAAATGGATAGACTTATCCGAATAAATTTTATTCGGATAAGTCATAATGATAATTGACAAATTACAGCATAGATTGAAAAGAAAAATCTAATATTTTAGGTTTTACTAATTTTTCAAAATCTCTGTATTGCATTTTTATCAATTGAGAATGTGAACATGCATTAAATGCGATTTCTTCGTCTTCAGATAAACTTTTTGCAACAAAGACTTCAATCCCATAAATATTTCCAAAGGGCGGCATCGCTCCAACTTCGCAATCAGGAAATTTATCCATAAATTCTTGTTCATAAGCGAGTCTAATATTTTCGGCGCCGGTAAATTCTTTAAGCAAGTCAAAATCAACTTTATCTGAAGCGGGAAGAACAGCCATTGCCATTTTACCATCAATCTTTACTAAAACAGTTTTGGCTAATTCTCTGCCAGGAATATGTGCAGTTGCTGCAATTTCTTGCGCTGTAAAAGCAGATGAGTGACTTATTGTAACGTACTTGATATTATTAATATCTAAGTAATCTTTTAATTTTTGCATTGGCATAATTACCTCCAATAATTTAATTAGAGAATTTTTATTTCATTAAAACAAGGAATTGTTTGTTCCTTCAATTTATTTAATAAAATATCAAACGATTATGTTAACTTTTTCTTCAACCTCTTTAACAAGTTCTAAAAATCTTTTATAAGGAATTGCTGTTAAACTTTCAGCTTGAAATGCACCGTTTGACATACTAATTAATGAAACTTTTGCTGCCGTTTCTTCATCCGGAGCTTCGTAAATATCTAAAAAATCATACGGGCCTAACAAAGCATAATGAGAAATGAATTTAACATCCGGACATTTCTTTTTTACTTGATCTAACCAGCTTCGGCCAAGTTGTGCGCGGTCTTTTAATTGTTTAGAAATTTCCGGAGATAGTTTAGTCATTAGGATGAATGTTTTCATGGCTTATCCCTTTCCAGTATGGATTTCTTTGTGTGAAATTATTTCAAAAAGAATTTACCATACATCTTAAGCCTCATTATTTCCTATATGGTTTAAGGTGTTTGTTGAGTTAATTTATCCACAAATAATATACTGTGATTGATTGATAATTTCAAAACAAAAAGAAAGTGGCAGTAAAATTGAAATATAAAAATGGGAAAATATTGCTGGCAAAATTTCACTTAGGATTTCAACCATTCATGTAAAAATAATTCCGCTGTTAATAATTATGATTACAATCTTCAATAATTAAATGATTTTTGAAAACATAAAAAGATAGTTGAAGCTCAATTATCGGAAAAATATAAATTATCTTAAAACTGAGGAGCAGATATGAAAACTTTAAAGATCCTAATGTTAGTTGCATTTTTAGCATTAACTTTTTCAGCTTATGCAGAAAATAATTTTGTTAAGGAAGATCAAGGTGAAATTGAACAAGTAATTACAAACTTTGTGAAAAGTGTTGATTCAAGAAATGCTAATGATTTATCTAAATCATTTTTATCTTCAGCATCAATTGTAGTTGTAAATGATCTTACAAAATCGATTGACAGTTATACGGGTTCTCAATTTGTTAATCTTGTAAAAGATGGACAAAAAGGCGGATGGCAGAGAAATGTAAATGTTAGTTCGGTTGATTTAGATGGCAACACAGCAATTGCTAAAGTTGATATCACTGATTCAAGATTAAAAGAAACTGGTTACTTTTCTTTGATAAAAGATAACGGTGCATGGAAAGTGGCTGGTGAATTTACCACTCTGAAATTTAACAAATAAAACACCACTAATTTTCAACCGGTATGATAATTATTTTTTTATCATACCGGTTTTTCCTTTTTAATAAATTTCCATTCTTACTTTATCTAAAATTCTAGTTAGATTATCCTTTAATATGTTTAAAGTAATTTGAAATACATAATTTTATATTTCATTTATTATATTAAATACCAAATAATCCTTTCAAACTGCGGAACATTTTTATTTCAAATAAATATTGATCAGAAATTCAAAAATTATTTTTCTTGTTTTAAATATTTGGAGGTATTATGCAACACGTATCAGCAAGCCATATTATTTGGCTCGCAATTTGGGCAGGAATTTTTGGAACTGCGGGAATGGAAATTCTTTTGCAAAGCATAACTAAATCTGGAATGGCAAATGCTGATATGGCTCGTGCAATTGGAAGTCTTTTTACTAAATCATTTCAAAATGCTTACGGAATTGGAATAACTGTTCAAACGATTAACGGAATTGTTTTTGCTTTTTTGTATACAATTGTAATCGTTTATTTTCAAGTGCATGGATTTTTAAGTTCAACAGGTGCAGGCGCTTTAATCGGCTTTATTCATGGCGCTGTTGTTGGATTTATTTTGATTGCAGTAGTCGCTGAAAATCATCCTTTAAAAGAATTTAAAGAAGCTGGATTTTCGGTTGCAGTTGCGCATTGGGCTGGTCATTTAGTTTATGGATTAATTGTTGGAGCAGTTATCGGGTTAATGGGTTATTAACTTGTAGAGATTAAATCAATGATTTAATCTCTACTTATTACTTTTACCAAACTACTTTACCTGTAACTTTTTCTAAAGCATATTTACTAATTACATTCTTATATACGACTTGTAAATAAAGTAATTTTGCCCCGGCAAGAGCTGTTTCCGCATCGATCAAATCCAAATTGGTAATTACGCCGTCGCGGTACTGCGCTTCCGCTCTTGTAACGGCATCTTCAGCTTGTTTTACCTGGATTCTTGTCGTATTTAATTTCTCTTTGTTTGATTGTAAATCGGAATACGCGCTTTGAACTTCCGTTTTAATTTTTCTTTCAAGGCTTAAAATTTCCTGCGTGCTCGAATTTAAATTAGCTTCAGCCTCTTCTACTTTAGCTTCGGTCCTGTAGCCGCTGAAGATAGGAATATTTGCCGATATCCCCGCCGCCCAGTTGCCGCGCAAGACATCGAGGTTAGGGAAGAAGCCGTTCTTTAAGCCGTAAGTAGCGCCGATGGAAAGAGTCGGCTTATTTCCAAGAGAGGAAACTTGCTTTGAAATTCTCGCGCTGTTCTCCGCATCTTTTGCGAGCTTAATTTCTGGTCGCATATTGTAAGCTTGCGAGACCAATGAATCTTCGTTCGTACCGGATTCGTAGATAGAAAAATCTCCGGATAAATTTAACGGCTTATCGGAAGAATATCCGGTCAGGTTCCTAAGATATATTTTCTCTTTCTTCAAAGCGTTTTGCAGATCTATCTTTTCGTTCTGCGCAGAAGCGACGCGTACTTCCGTGGTAAGCACGTCAAAATCCGTCGCGCTTCCGCTGGCTACTTTTTTCTTCGTTAAGTCAAGGTGCTGGTTAAGCGTGTTTATCTGATCGTCGGTTACCTTTATGCTTTTCTCAAGGAATAATATCGTATAGAAAGTTTGAATCGCGCTGTAAGCAAGGTTTGATTTGATCAGATTTATTTTTTCTTCAGCTGAAAGCTTGTAAGATTTGATCAGATCCATTCCTGCATCGCGCTTGCCGAAATCATAAAGAGTGTAACCGGCGCTTACGTGCATGTCGTAGTTGTTGGGAGTATTAAAATCAAAAGATCCCATGCCGGGGAAGCTTAAAGAAATAATTGGACCGATCCACGCGTAGGAAAGGTCGCCTTCAACGTTTGGATAATAGCTGCTGTTCTGCTCTTTTACTTTTGCATTAACGGCGTCAACCTGCTGAACAGCCTGGTTTATTACCGGCTGGTTTGTTAACGTCATTCTTAAGGCTTCATTAAGAGAAAGAGAATCGGAGTTAGACTGCTGCGCTTGTGAAACAGAAGCTAATCCGAAAAATATGATTGTTATTATTATATAAAAGTGAAATTTCATTTTTCTTCCGCTGATTAAAAAGTTTTATCTTAAACTCAATTTGGTTAAAAATTTTATCATGACTAATCCATCGCTACAATTTTCTCACCCGCAGACTTTTTCTTTTTGTATCGTAGGAATAAAATCGGCACAATACAGAGTACCGTTATTAGTGCCGCGATGAAGAAGTCATCGTCAACCGCCGAAACAAATGCCTGTAGGTTGAGATTATAAATAACAAGTGCTTTTGCTCTTAATGCCGATACAGCGTTGGTTCCGCCGACCGCCTGCTGTGCGAATCTTGACAAACCGGTTA
>DAIEML010000095.1 GCA_027349615.1 Ignavibacteriales bacterium
GAGGGCGATTTTTGTTTGTATGAATTTATTAGAAGAAGAAATAAAAAATATTGCCGCAGAAGTTGTCGAAAGAAACAATTTCTTTTTAGTCGATTTATTAATTCACGGAAACCGTGGAAGCCGTTCAATTGAAATTTTTATTGATGGAGAAAAAAATGTTTCAGCGGATGATTGCGCGGTTATTAGCCAGGAAATTAATTCGCAAATAGAAAATCTTCCGGATATTGGACTAAATTATAATCTTGAAGTTTCTTCTCCGGGTGTAGACAGGCCGTTGAAATTCTTAAGGCAATATCCTAAACACATAAATAGAAAATTTGAAATCACATATAAGCTTAACAGCGAAACAAAAAAATTTTCCGGTAAATTAATAAAGCTTGAAGGAGAAGATTTAACTTTTTCTTCCAGCGGAACAGAAATTAAAATTAATTTTAATAACATTATAAAAGCCAAAGTATTAATCAGTTTTTCTTAAACGGAGGACGTAAAACATGAATTCAGATATCGTTGAATCCTTTGCTCAGATGGTGAGGGAAAAAGGGGTTGATAAAGATGTTTTAGCGGGCATCATCGAAGAAATTTTCGGAATGCTTGTTAAAAAGAAATACGGTGAAGATGCCAAACACGATGTTGTTGTAAATATGGATAGAGGTGACATTGAAATTTTCTTGGAAAGAGAAATAGTTGATGTTGTTGAAAATCCAAATACACAAATAAGCATTGAAGAAGTTAATCGTCGTGGTAACGACGAAGAACTTGAAGTTGGTGATGATTTTGTTGAAAAGCTTCAACTTGCATCTTTTGGAAGAAGACTTATTACTTTGGCAAAACAAGGTTTGAATCAGAAAATTAGAGAAATAGAAAAGGATCTAGTTTTCAATGAATATAAAGAATTATTAGGTGAGATTGTCGTTGGCGATATTTACCAAATTAGAAAAAATGATATTCTGGTTAATCATAATAAAAACGAACTGATTCTTCCCCGCAACGAACAAATTCCTTATGAAAGATATAAAAAAGGTGAAACGGTTCGTTCAATTGTAAAGGAAGTTAAAAAAAGTAATAGCGGTCCGGTTATTATAGTTTCAAGGGCTGACAATACTTTCTTAAGAAGATTATTTGAAATTGAAATTCCCGAAATTTATGACGGAATTATTGATATAAAAGCAATTGCCCGCGAGCCCGGTGAACGAGCAAAAGTTGCAGTTGAATCTCAAGATGCAAGAATAGATGCTGTCGGCGCATGCGTTGGAATGAAAGGCGTTCGTATTCATGCAATTGTAAGAGAATTGAATAATGAAAACATCGATGTTATAAGTTATTCGGATGAACCAGCAACTTTTATTCAGCGTGCTTTAGCACCAGCAAAGTTGAAAAAAATTGATCTAAGTTCCGGATCAAAAAAAGCAATTGTAACTGCAGACAGCGATCAAGTATCTTTAATTGTTGGAAGAAACGGCGTTAATATTAGGCTGGCGATGAAACTAACCGGTTATGAAATTGAAATTCTTCGAGAAGAAAAGCCGTTTGAAGAATATGAGGAAGATATTGAACTTATCGATTTAAAAGATGAATTAGGCGCCGATATTTATGAATTATTAATAAATAATCGATATGACACTGCACTCGAAGTGTTAACCGCAGGCCCAGAAAAACTAAAAGAAATCGAAGGTTTGGATGAGGCGAAGATAAACGAAATCTTAGAAATAATTAAATCTCAATTTGAAGAAGAAGAGTAGCTTAAAAAATAGGTAAGCATTTTATGTCGGATACTAAAGAGAAAAAAGTTCGAGTTTATAAATTAGCGTCGGAGTATAATCTGTCGGCTGAAAACCTCATGGAATTTCTTAAAAAGAAAGGCCATGATGTTAAATCTCATATGTCTTTACTGACAGATGACATGATCAAGGAAATAAATGATCATTTCAAAAAAGATATTGAGAAAGCAGAAAAGCATTATAAAAAAATTGCAGAATTTAATAAGAAACGAATTGAGAAAACCGAACAAGATGAAAAATCTGTTCAAGTTGAAGAGATAGCTCACGAGAAACAGGTTGAAGTTGAACATCCGGTATCTGATGAAATAAAACAAGCTCACGAAGAAGTTCCATCCGATACAAACGAGATAACTACTGAAGAAATTTCGGAAAATATTATAAATGAAGACGCAATAGTGGAACAGCCGATAATTGAAGAAGCAGCTATTGAAGAAGTTACCGCAAAAGAAGTGGAACCATCTAAAGGTGAGACAAAAGTTTTTCTTTCACCAAAAGAAATTGAAGCTGGCAAGAAAAAAGGATTAAAGGTTGTCGGGAAAATTGATTTAGGAGAAGAAAGTAAAATTGAAAATAAAGAAGTAGAAATTGAAAGAGAAACATCAACCTCTCATCATGCGGAAGTTCCAAAGAAAAAGAAAAAGCCGAAAGCAAAGAAAAAAAGTACGGAAGCTGTTTCTGATGAGCCGGTTATTTCTAAAAAGAAAAAAAGAGTTAAACGATTTGAAATTGACCAGCGTGAAGTTAAAGAAGCAATTAGAAAAACTCTTTTAAGCATGGATGACTCTGTTATTTCGGGTCGCGCAATTCAAAGAAAGAAAAAAAGAAAAGAGCGCGAAGCTGAAGAAGAACGCAAAATGGAATTAAAAGCTCTTGAGCAAAATAAAATTGCTGTTACAGAGTTTATTGCTGTAAATGAATTAGCAAATTTGATGAATGTCCCTGTCGGTGATGTAATTTCTAAATGTATTGAACTTGGCTTAATGGTTTCTATCAATCAGAGACTTGATGTGGAAACTATTACTTTAGTTGCTGATGAATTCGATTTTGAAGTTGAGTTCCTTAAAGAATATACTGCTGATGTTCTCGAAGATACCGTTGATGAACCTTCAACACTATTATTTAGGCCGCCAGTTGTTACGATTATGGGCCATGTAGATCACGGTAAAACTTCACTTCTTGATTATATAAGAAGAACAAACGTTGTTGCCGGTGAAGCTGGAGGAATTACTCAGCATATCGGAGCTTATCGAGTTGACGTTGGAAATGGAAAATTTATTTCATTTCTTGATACACCTGGCCACGAAGCTTTCACGGCAATGCGTGCACGCGGTGCTCAATTAACTGATATCGTAGTTTTAGTTGTAGCTGCAGATGATGCTGTAATGCCTCAGACAGTTGAAGCTATCAATCACGCTCAAGCTGCTAATGTTCCAATTGTAATTGCAATTAATAAGATAGATAAACCTGGCTCAAACATTGAAAGGATCAAACAGCAGCTTGCAGATAGAAATATTTTAGTTGAAGATTGGGGCGGCAAATACCAATGTGTTGAAATTTCTGCAAAGACAGGATTGAACGTTGATTTACTGCTTGAGAAAATTCTTCTTGAATCCGAAATACTTGACTTAAAAGCCAACCCAAACAGAACAGCCCGCGGAGCTGTAATTGAATCACAGCTTGATAAAGGAAGAGGAATTACTGGAACGATTCTGGTTCAAAAAGGAACTTTAAGAATCGGCGATCCTTTCATTGCCGGAATATATCAAGGTAAAGTGCGAGCAATGTTTGATGAAAGAGGAAACAAAGTTTTAGAAGCTCCGCCATCAACGCCGGTACTAGTTTTAGGATTTGAAGGCGCGCCACAAGCCGGTGATACTTTTGTTGTTGTTGAATCAGACAGAATGGCAAGAGAAATTGGAATTAAAAGACAACAATTGAAACGCGAACAAGATCAAAAACAAGTTCATCACGTAACTCTTGATGAAATTGCAAAACAAATTAGCATCGGCGGCGTAAAAGATCTTCCATTAATCGTTAAAGGCGATGTTGATGGATCCGTTGAAGCTCTTTCCGATTCATTAATGAAGCTTTCAAATGAAGAAGTAATTGTAAAAGTAATTCACAAAGGAGTTGGCGGAATTTCTGAAAGCGACGTGTTGCTTGCGTCAGCTTCTAATGCTATTATAATTGGCTTCCACGTTAGACCAAATTTAAATGCAAGGAAACTTGCTGAAACTCAAAATGTAGACATTCGACTTTACAATGTAATTTACGATGCAATTAATGAAGTTAAATCGGCTCTCGAAGGTTTATTGTCTCCGGTACTTTCTGAAGAAATTACCGCAACTGTTGAAGTGAGAGATACTTTCAAAATTCCAAAGTTCGGAACGATTGCTGGCTGTTATGTTCAAGATGGGAAAATTACAAGAAACAGCAAAGTAAGATTAATTCGCGATGGAATTGTTATTCACGAAGGTGAAATCGCTTCTCTAAAAAGATTTAAAGATGATGTTAGAGAGGTTGATTCCGGTTATGAATGCGGATTGAATATCGCTAATTTCAATGATTTAAAAATCGGCGATACAATCGAATCATTCAAAATAATCGAAACCAAGAAAAAACTTGCGTAAAAAATTTTAAGTTAATTTTTCTGCTGAATAAAAATCAACTTAGTAATTTTTTTGCCGGCTGAATAGGAGATGTTGAAATGACACACAGGATTGATCGAGTTGAACATTTGATAAAAGAGGAAATTAGTTTAATCTTCTTATACAAACTTCAGAATAAGTTTCAGAACATTTCATTCGGATTTGTAACCATAACTTCTGTAAAAGTCAGCCCGGATTTAAAGATTGCAAAAGTTTATATCTCGGTTCTCGAAAAAGAAAAGCGCGAAGAAGCTTTGGAGAAAATCAAATCAATTTCTGGCTACATAAGATCTGAACTTGCTTCAAGAATAAGAATAAAATTTGTACCTGAATTAAAATTTTTTATTGATGACACGCTTGATTATGTCGAAAAGATTGAAGGTTTAATTAAGAAAATCCACGAAGATGATAACAAAGGGAACGACTGATTTTTTAAATTTAAATTTTCATTCTGGTGAAACTATCCTGATTGACAAGCCAGCCGGATGGACTTCATTCAAGGTTGTGCATAAAATAAGGCAGGCAGTGAAAGAAAAAAAAGTGGGTCATGCTGGAACGCTTGACCCATTAGCAACCGGTTTATTAATAATTTGTACTGGAAAAAAAACCAAAGAAATTTCTACGTTTCAAGATTTTGAAAAAACTTATGCAGGAACGATTTTACTTGGAAAAACTTCAGCATCGATGGATTTGGAAAGTCCGATAATTGAAAGCAAACCTGTCGAAAATTTTTCCGTTGATAAAATTTTTGAAATAAGAGATTCTTTTTTAGGAAACATAAAACAGGTTCCTCCAATGTTTTCGGCAGTAAAAGTTAATGGAAAATCTCTTTATAAGCTTGCGCGCAAAGGGAAAACTTTAGAAAGAGAACCGCGTGAAGTTACAGTTCACAAGTTTGTGCTAAAAAAAATAAACTTACCGGAAATAGAATTCGAAATTGTCTGCTCAAAAGGAACTTATATAAGAGCAATTGCAAATGATTTTGGAGAAAAACTTGGCTGCGGCGGACTTCTAAGTTCTTTAAGACGTATAAAAATAGGAAATTTTTCGGTTGATGACGCGTGGGAAGTTTCAGAATTACTGCAAAAATTGAAATTTAGATCTGAAAATTTGATAATGAGTAATTTGCATCAAGAATTGTGAGTGATGCTCGAATTTCCATTTCTGTAATAAAAGGCTTATATTTATAGACTTTTGTTTAGTTAAAATAAGATATGAATGTGTTTTATAGTTTATCGGAAGTAAAGAAGGACAATAATACTGTTCTTACTTTAGGCACTTTCGATGGAATTCACCTTGGACATAAAAAAATTATTAACCGTTTGATTGAAAAAGCATCTCAAATTGGTGGAAGAAGTTTTCTCTTAACTTTCGATCCCCATCCAAGGAATGTTCTTTCTGATAATAAAATTAAGCTTTTGAACACCTTATCAGAAAAGCTTGAAATTTTAGATAGCTTCGGAATCGAAAATGTTCTGGTTATAAAATTTACAAAAGAGTTTTCCCAAAATAGTTCTGAAGATTTCTTTAAAAATTATATTATTGACAAGATTGGTATTAAAGAAATAATTATTGGATATGATCATCATTTCGGCAAAGGCAGAGGTGGTGATGAAAATACTTTAAAAGAATTGGGTTTAGAATTTAATTTTGAAGTATCAAAAGTTGAAGCTGTAAACATTGGCGATATTACAGTCAGCAGTACAAAAGTAAGAAATGCTTTGCATAACGGTGATGTAAAACTTGCCAATCAATTATTAGGAAGATATTATTCCTTTTCAGGAAGTGTAATTCAAGGCGATGGAAGAGGTAAAGAACTCGGATTTCCTACAGCTAACATAAAATTAGATGATGAAACCAAACTTTTGCCGGCAATTGGAATTTATGTCGTCGAATTAATTGTTGAATAGAAAAAATAGTTTGGTTTAATGAGCATCGGTAAAAGACCGACTTTTTATAATGACGGCCAAGTAACTACCGAAGTATATATTTTTGATTTCGAAGAAAATATTTATGATAAGAACGTAAAAGTAAACATGATCGAAAGAATCAGAGGCGAAGAAAAATTTTCATCTGCTGATGAACTGATCATTCAAATGAACAAAGATAAGAATATTGGATTAGAAATTTTAAGCAAACTAACAATTTAGGTTTTCAAATTAATTAATCCCGGTAAGTTCTGGGGTTATATTGTATAATCAAAATAAAGGAAAGATATAATGACAAAAGAAGAAAAGCTTGGAGTGATCAAGCAATATGGTGCAAACGAAAAAGATTCTGGAAAACCGGAAGTTCAAATTGCACTTTTAACAAAAAGAATTAATGATCTTACAGATCATTTTAATGTGCACAAAAAAGATCATCACTCAAGACGCGGATTGATGATGATGGTTGGAAAAAGAAGAAGACTTTTAGATTATCTTGCAAAGAAAGATATCGAAAGATACAGATCTATAATTAAAGAATTGAATATTAGAAAGTAAAAAGGTAAGTAAATGATAGTTAGAAAAGAAGTAGAAATCGGCGGTAAAATTTTTTCAATAGAAACCGGCAGATTCGCAAAGCAAGCCAACGGTGCGGTTATGGTTCGATACGCAGATACGATGGTTTTGGTTACCGCGGTTGCTACGGAAGAAGCGAAAGAAGATCAAGACTTCTTTCCTCTGCAAGTTGAATATAGAGAAAAAACTTCGGCCGCAGGAAAATTTCCAGGCGGATATATTAAGCGTGAAGGAAGGCCATCCGAAAAAGAAATCTTAAGTTCAAGATTGATTGACAGACCTATTAGGCCGCTCTTCCCAAAAGATTTCAAAAACGAAACTCAAATTATTGCATTTGTATTCTCACACGATGGTGAAAACGATGCCGATGTACTTGCTGCTGTTGGCGCTTCTGCAGCATTAACAATTTCAGATATTCCATTTGATGGTCCGGCTGCTGAAGTTAGAGTCGGGAGAGTAAGTGGGCAATTTATCATCAATCCAACCTTACAACAATTAAAAGAAAGCGATGTTGAATTAGTTGTCGCTGGAACTTCAGACTCGATTATGATGGTTGAAGGGGAATCAAAGCAAATAAGTGAAGTGGAATTGCTTGAAGCACTTAAATTTGCTCATGAAGAAATTAAGAAAATTATCCGGCTTCAAATTGAACTCCGCGATGAAGCAGGCAAAACCAAACGTGAAGCAAAAGTTGTTGAAGTTGATGAAGCTCTAAAAAAAGATGTTTACGATTTAGCTTTTGGAAAGTTCAAAGAAATTGTTCATTCTGTTCTTGCTAAAGAAGAACGAAGTGCAAAGAACAAAGAACTTGGTGAATTCGTTAAGTCATCACTTGCAGAAAAATATCCTGAAAAAGAAAAAGCTATCGGCGAAATTCTTCACGATCTTGAAAAAGAATTAATGAGAACAAGAATTTTAACCGAAGGCATTAGATTGGACGGAAGAAACACAAAACAAATCCGCCCAATTACAATTGAACTTGGGCTTCTTCCTAGAACCCACGGCTCATCATTATTTACACGCGGTGAAACTCAAAGCTTAACAACAGTAACGCTAGGCACCAAAAACGATGAACAAATTATCGATGGGCTTATTGATGAGTATTCTAAAAAATTTATGCTTCACTACAACTTTCCACCGTTCAGCGTTGGCGAAGTTGGAAAAATGTCTGGTGTTGGAAGAAGAGAAATTGGCCATGGCAATCTTGCCGAAAGAGCTTTAAAAGTTTTAATGCCGCCAGAAGAAATTTTCCCATACACAGTTCGAGTTAATTCCGATATTCTAGAATCAAATGGTTCATCTTCAATGGCTACAGTATGTGCCGGTACTCTTGCTCTTATGGATGCAGGCGTAAAGCTTAAAAAACCGGTTTCAGGTATTGCAATGGGACTTATAACTGACAAGAAAACAGGTAAGTACGCTGTACTGTCAGATATCCTTGGTGA
>DAIEML010000096.1 GCA_027349615.1 Ignavibacteriales bacterium
ACCATTGCTGAAGATATGAGTGGAATGCCCGGTCTGGCCACACCCCAAAAGGAAGGCGGCTATGGATTCAATTATCGACTGGCCATGGGTGTTCCCGATTTCTGGATAAAGCTGATCAAGGAATTCCCCGATGAAAAATGGAATTGAAACATAAAGCGGATCCCAAGTGTTGTCGTATGCGGGGTGATCAGTATTCCACATTGTATATTGATTTCCACGCTTGTCCAGATTTCCGGTCTTTTCACCTAAACCAAAAAATTTTTCATCATCAAAAAGTTTTTTATAACATTTTACTCTTCCATCATCAAAACTGACTCCAAAACTTTTTTCATCTTCATTTATCAGATTCATTTTTTTATCAAAGACAGAAATCCGGCAAGGTGATTTAGAAATTTCAACATTCATTTCGGAAGTTGAAAGAAGAAAATATTTCTCTTTATCTTCAAAACTAAATTTAACTTTTTTATTTGCGTTGTTTATAACTGCGTAAGAAGGAGCTTGAGAGAACTCCTTATTATCAGTATAACGAAAGCGAATTATGTTATCATCAACCACATAAATATTGAATAAAGCATTATCCAATTTAAATTCAATTAAGTTTGAAACTACTTTATGCGATTTAATATTACCAACAAATTCATCTTTTGATTTAGCCATGACAATCGCGGAAATAATTAATAAAAATATAAGTAAACTTTTCATCATTTGTACTTTCAGGTTTCTTCTTCAATATTCTTGAACATAAACTTGATCTTGAATTTGACTAATTTTTGAATTTACATGATAATGTAATTTTTTCTTTGATTAGTCTTCGGCTAAGATTCTTCCATCAACGACCGGAGTGACACAAATTAATGGATTTTGAGGAACATTAAAATTTTCAAATATTTCTTCAAACAATTGATATTGCATACCTTGTTTTTCCAGCTTTGCAAATTTTGGGTATTTCATGAATTTTCCTCTTCGGTTTGTCGGCGCATCAAATTTATATGAGCGGGGAAAATCTTCTGTTGCTTTGTTTTTCAGAAATTTTATTTTGTTTTCGTCGCCGCCTTCCATTTCGTAAGCAATGGCGCGAAACTCACTGACGTAACCTTCATTGATTATCAAATAGATATTTAATATGACTTCATTCATTTATATTTCTTTTATTGGTTAATGCAAAATATGAAAGACATACCGCGTATACAAAAGCAAATTTACACATTACACTTTCAACAACTTCCAGCAGCTGATAATTATGAAATATGAACAAAACAAACGCAGCAATAACTGGAAGTGAAATAAAAATTAAGCCGCCTAATAATGTATTAACTTTTTTCTTTTCTTGATCGTTTTTCTGTTTGTCTTTACTAACAAAAAGAAATATTATTGAAGCAATTATCGGCAAGTAATAAACTATTGCATACAACAAACCCAAAGGATAGTTATATGATGCATACAAAACTGCACATGCTGTTACTGCAAATTTATCAATCACGAAATAATAATAAATTACAAAAGTGATAGCAGGAAGAAAGATTAATTTCAAATAGGCATTATCTTTTCCAAAATATTTAAATATAAAATAAAAATTGAGCGGCGGTAGAAATGAAATATCTGCAATGGCAAAATAAGCCATATAAGAATATTTTAAGTTCAACGTACACATTAAAAATTCAAAAATTTGATAGCCCATCAACAGCACGACTAAAATAATTACCAGCAAATTGATTTTATTTTTTTCTGCAAATACAAGCAGGTTTATTATAAGAATAAATTCAATGCAGGCTAGGAAAAGCGAAAGTAATCCATTCCAGTTTATCAAAACTAATCCTTATTTTCATTTTTGATTTTGTTAAAAAAGGTGAGTTCGCTGTGAAGACCGTAAATACAGCAATGATTTATGCATGAATCAATAAACATTTCAATAGCAAACTTTTTGCATGTAAGTAAATTGAATATTTTGAATTATTGAGACTCACTAAAAAAGTGAGTCTCTGAAATGTTACGCTTTTGGTCCAATCATTTTTTCGGGACGAACAACTTCATCAAATTTTTCCGCTGTTAGAAGATTCAATTCTATTGCAGCTTCTTTTAAAGTTTTATTTTCTTTGTGTGCTTTCTTCGCAACTTTGGCTGCATTGTCGTATCCGATATGTGGATTAAGAGCAGTCACAAGCATCAAAGAATTTTCAAGATTTTTCTTCAAATTAATTTCGTTAGCTTTAATACCAACTACACAATTATCTGTAAAGCTTTCGCAAGCATCAGCTAAAAGTTTTATTGATTGAAGCACGTTAAAAATTATAACCGGTTTAAAAACATTCAATTCAAAGTTGCCGCTTGCGCCAGCGAAAGTAACTGTTGTGTCGTTTCCAAAAACTTGAGCGCAAACCATCGTCATTGCTTCAGATTGAGTTGGATTAACTTTACCGGGCATTATTGAGCTTCCTGGTTCGTTTTCTGGTAGTAGTAATTCCCCAATTCCTGAGCGTGGTCCGGAACCAAGCCAGCGAACATCATTAGCAATTTTCATTAATGAAGCGGCTAAAGTTTTTAGAACTCCGCTTGTTTCAACTAAAGCATCGTGTGCGGCTAATGCTTCAAATTTATTTCTTGCAGAAACAAATGGCTTACCAGTAAGCTCGGCAATTTTTGCGGCAGCTTTTACAGAAAAATCCGGATGAGTGTTCAAACCGGTTCCAACAGCGGTTCCACCTAAAGCTAATTCATATAAATGCGGAATACATGAATTAATTCTTTCAAGCCCGTTTGTCAATTGCTGAACATAACCAGAAAATTCCTGGCCAAGTGTTAATGGAGTTGCATCCATCAAATGAGTTCTTCCGATTTTAATTATGCTTTTGAATTCTTCTGATTTTTTTGCAAGTGCATCTCTTAATTTTGTTACCATTGGAATTAAGAGGCGATGAATTTCTTCAACTGCCGCAATATGCATTGCAGTTGGAAAAGTATCGTTCGAAGATTGAGCTTTGTTTACATCGTCGTTCGGATGAATTGGTTTTTTACTTCCCATTTGTCCGCCTGAAAGCTCAATAGCGCGGTTAGATATTACTTCATTGGCATTCATATTCGTTTGCGTGCCGCTGCCGGTTTGCCAAACAACCAGCGGAAAATGTTCATCAAGTTTTCCTTCGATTACTTCATCAGCAGCTTTTACAATCAAATCAGCTTTTTCTGTAGGTAAAATTCCAAGTTCTTTATTTGTAAGTGCCGCAGCTTTTTTTAGAATTCCAAGCGCACGAATTATTTCTCTTGGAAATCTTTCTCCGCCAATTTTAAAATTCATTAACGAGCGCGCCGTTTGAGCACCATAATATTTATTAGTTGGGACTTTTATTTCGCCCATGCTGTCGGTTTCAATTCTATATTCCATAAATGATTTCTCCCTTATGTACTTTCAATTTTTATTTTTTCCGGAAAGAACAATTAAAATTTTCCGGTTAACAAATTTTTTCATTAGTAATTTACAATAAATTTTTGAGAGAATTAATTAAAGGCAAATGACTTTTTAGAATTTCTTTTATTTAGAAAATTTGATTTTTTCTTTTAATTCAGTTTAAATAATTGTAATAAAATTTCACTTCAATTAAGATAAATGTTCCTAGTCACAACAGAATAATTTTATCTAACATATTTATGAAACAATTTTTAAATGATTTAGTCATAATATTAGCGGAAGATTAGATTAAATCTTTTCCTTTAATATAATTCACTTAGCGGAAGGATATTTTAAAATGTTTGTTAAAGGTCCGTTCGAAAAAGCAAAACAATACGTTGAAGCTCATCCAAAATTTTCAAAAGAGAAAATTGAAAAAAAGAAATTAGTTACAGTTGGACCATGCATTACTATTTCAAGGGAAACCGGTGCGAAAGCCGATGTGATAAGTGAAAAAATTATTGAGTATTTTCAGAAAAGTTATAATGGCAATCCGGTTCCGTGGACGGTTTTTGATAAAAACTTAATTGAAAAAGTTATTCAAGATCATCATCTTCCTCAAAATCTTGCAAAGATAATGGAGGAAGAAAAATATTCCGCGGTAAAATCAATTATGATTGAACTGCTTGGCGGACAGCCCCCAATTTTTACTTTGGTTCATAAAACAACGGAAACAATTTTACAGCTTGCACAAATTGGAAATGTAATCATTCTTGATAGAGCCGCTAATGTAATTACTTCCAAGCAGCCGAATTCTTTTCATGTTAGACTTGTTGCACCAGTAGAAGATCGAATTGAACATGTCCGCGAGCTTTATAATTACGATAGGCAACAAGCAATTGAATTTATCAAACATGAAGATAATGATAGACATGATTATGTTATGAATTATTTTCATAAAGAAATTTCAGATCCTTTACTTTACAATCTTACAGTCAATACGAATCTAATGTCTGAAGATGAATCCGCAGAGTTAATTGGCAATGCGGTAATTAAAAAATTTCCCGATATGTTTAGTTTTGGAGATTGACCAGCAATTCAATCTTTTTTTCCCCCTAAATAAAATATCAATAAAAGTATAAATAATTTGATATTCACCTTGAAGAAAATTTTTGTTAAATTAACATCAGATAAATTGATTCCTCATAATTCTTGATGATAAATCATTAATTAATTTGTAGGTGATCAAATGATAGTAAAGGGAGCGTTAGAAAAAGCAAAACTTTATATCGAATCTCATACGAAAGATTCAGACCAAAGCCGCAAAAGTACAAAACCCGGACCATGCATTACGTTTTCAAGAGAAACAGGCGCAGGCGCTGATATAGTTGGCCATGCATTGGTTGAATTTTTCCAAACCTACAGTGATGAAACTTCAGTTCCTTGGACGTTATTCGATAAAAATTTAATTGAAAAAGTTCTCGAGGATCATCACTTGCCTCTAAAACTGGAAAAATATCTTGTTGAAGATAAACTTTCAGAATTAAAATCAACAATGAATGAATTATTCGGAATTCACCCGCATGCATGGATTTTAGTAAGCAAAACTTCAAGTACAATAATTCAACTTGCACAAAAAGGAAACGTTGTTATAGTTGGTCGCGCCGCAAATGTTGTAACAGCAAGATTAAAAAATACATTTCATGTTAGGTTAGTTGCGCCAATAGAAGCAAGAATTCCTCATGTTGAAGAGATTTATAATCTTGATAGGAAAGAGGCCATTGATTTCATAAAGAGAGAAGATCTTGCAAGAAAAAATTATTTCAATAAATATTTTAACAAAAATATTGAAGATCCGCTTCTTTATAATATGATCATTAATACTGGCCAAATTCCATATGATAAAGCTGCACGGATGATCGGCTTAGCGATAATGGAAAAATTTCCGGAAATGTTTTCATTTAAAGAAGAAAAAACTTACGAAACGATTTAAGCTTTTAACAAAATTCTTTTTGATTACATTTCAATTCTCATAACAGGATAAATATCAAATTCCTTATCATAATAAGGCGATCGTTCATAGAAGAAATTAAGTCTTTCTCGAGGATTTTTTCTGAACTTTTCATCGGTTGATAATTTTTGTTCAAATTCTTTTTTTAATGATGGATTTTCTTTTAACATTTGAAGTGCAACTTTTTCCATAACATAATTTTCAAAATATTCTTTTCGCTCAAAGATTGAGTTGAAAAATCCCCATCTTAAAAATGAATCTTCCGATTTAGGTTCCAACAAATTTAAAATAACTCTTAACGTTCTTTGATTTGTGTAAATCAAATATGTTTCTTTAGGAAGATTAACCGTGTCTGTTAATTCATCATATTTACAATTAACGGTTTGGCGGCCTTCATACGAGCTTGAAGCAAGCTTTATATCTTTAAATTTATATTTCTTTACAACGAAAGTTTGAGAAGATTTTAATTCATTTACTTTTATTCCATGAAGTTCCATCCGATCAACAATTTGTTTCCATTCTTTCGGAATTAAATAAGCTTTTGGAACTTGAACTGAATCAACCACATCCATTTGATTATAATATGGAATTTCACGATCTATTTTTTCTCCAGTATAAACTGTTTTAATCGTTCCTGAAATCCAGCTCGAATCAGAAATTGATTTTATTCCTTTGAAAAAAAAATCAGAATGTTTACTAGACAAATTAAACGTTACCGGCAAGTACGAATTTGGTTTTTCATATTTTTCAATGGTACTTTGATCTGCTTTTTTGTTTAACTCAATTAGTTCTTTAGGATGATCATTAGCATATTCGATAACCGATTCGAACATTGCTTTTGTAGAAAATACTCTGTCTTTGTAAGGCTTTAGCATATGAGTTTCAATTAATAATCCAGGCCTATTTTGAAGAGCCCAATAACCTTGCGAAAACCTTGGTGTAGCTGCCCAATCAACAATTCCTTTTGTCCAGTCTCTATCTTTAAATTCAAGGTAAGGAGCGACAAGATAATCAGCAGCTTCAACTTTCTTTTCCATGAAAGGAATAAATTTTTCTTTAATCCAATTGCGTGAAAGGGAATTCATGTTTCTAAATCTTTCCATCGCATAAGTAATTGTATATTGATAATCAGCTCCATCGGTTGTGTGTGAATCAATTAAAAAATCCGGTTGCCAAACTGAAAGTAGTTTCAACATCGATTTCATTTCAGGCGCGTCAGCTTTCATCCAGTCGCGGTTTAGATTTAAGTTTTGTGCAGTTGTCCGCCAACCCATTTCTTCCGGCCCATTTTGATTTATTCGATTATATTTTCCAAAACGTTCATGCCCGTCAACATTGAAAATTGGAACAACTAAAAGTATAACGTGATTTAGAAGATTCTCTTTTTCTTTTGAAATTAAAATTTCTCTTAGCAAAATCATCGATGCATCTTTTCCTTCAATTTCACCGGCATGAATTCCATTTTCAATAAAAATTATTGGCTTTCCAGCTCTCTTTGCTTGAGCTGGAGTAAAAGATTTATCTTTTGAAACCAATAAACAGTATAGTTTTCTTCCTTGCGGCGAAACTCCAAATGATATTAACTTTGCAAAGCTTGAGTGGCTTTCTAATTTTTTAAAATAATTGATTGTCTCTTTGTAGGTTTCGGTTTGAAGATAATTTGATTTCTCAAACTTAGTTTGCCATTCATTATTGAGTTTTGTTTGTGAAGGAGCAATTTTTGTGCAGCTTAAAACGATAATGAGGAAAAAAGATAATTTTAGATATTTCATCTCTCACCACTTAATATTTTTTAAGTTGATTAAAATTAATGGAACAATATTCGATAATTTAATATCAAAAGTGACACGGTAGAAGAAAAATTTTTAATATTTTTATTTGTTGGATTTTCAAAAAGGATATACATGGAAATTTCGCAATTAGATAAAAGTAATTATTTAAAAGGACTTTTAATTGTAGCTAAAAAGGATAAACAATTAACTGAACAGGAGAAAAAGATATTAACAAGCATTGCAATGAAATTGGGATTTGCAAAAGATTTTTACGAAGATACAATCCGCAATTTATTGGTAAATAAATACATAATTGATAATCCCATAAAATTTTCTAAAAAGCAGATTGCAGAGTCTTTCATTTCAGATGGCTTAAAGCTTGCATATGCAGATAATATTGTTTCAGATGTTGAAATTGCTTGGCTGCGCAGCATAGCAAATGTGAACGATTTAAATAACGATTGGTTTGATAAACGAATGAAAAATTTTAAAGAAACATCTTCAAATCAGTTAAATTCTGAATTTGCTCTTTTATCAATAATTTAATTTTTCTTAATTAAAATTAATTCAGAGGATTTTAAGTATATAAAAATTTAATTCAATCTATATTTTAAAATCCGGTTGTTGTTTAATTTTCATATCTCTAATTTTCATATCACAATCATAAAATTTTATAGTACTTAATATTGCTTCAATAAACTGCATTTATATTTCAAAAGGATTTAAAATGAAAAAGATGAAAGCGCTTGTAAAAAAATTTGCCGAACCTGGTTTATGGCTTGAAGAAGTTCCGATTCCTGAAATAGGAATAAATGATGTCTTAATTAAAATTCATAAAACATCAATTTGCGGGACTGATATTCACATTTACAATTGGGATGAATGGGCACAAAAAACTATTCCTGTTCCGATGGTTGTCGGACATGAATACGTTGGAACTATTGAAGCAATTGGAAGCAATGTTCACGATGTTAAAATCGGCGAGTTAGTAAGCGGCGAAGGACATATTGTTTGCGGTTATTGCAGAAATTGCCGTGCAGGCAGAAGACATCTTTGCCCAAATACAAAAGGTGTTGGCGTAAATCGTCCTGGCTGTTTTGCAGAATATTTAAGTATTCCTGTTTCGAATGTATGGCATTGCGATCCATCAATTCCGGAAGATCTCTTTTCAATCTTTGATCCATTTGGAA
>DAIEML010000097.1 GCA_027349615.1 Ignavibacteriales bacterium
CTCGGATCAATTAATTTTAATACCGGAACAGTTAATAAAAGTCCATAATCAAAAACTGTCGGATTGGCTTCAAATGTTTTCATTGTGCTCATTTGCGGCAAAACTGGAAGAACAGACGAAATTTTTTTATAAGTTAATCCTAAGCTTAATTGGGCGTAATAATCAATACCTACACCAAAGGCATAAGCATTAAATTCATCATAACTAACATAACTAGTAGGATAAGAAGAAGGGCCCAAATGGCCTGCATAATCCATTTTGGAATGAATAAATCCGACACCGGCACTTAAAGACAGACCATTAAGTAAATTGTTAAAATTATAACCAGCATTAAATGCAAGGTTGTTATAACTTGCCACATTCAAACCAAGCCAGTTAACTTTTGATGGATAGAATTGTAAGGAAAAATTAGTTGTCTGACTGTTATATCCAATTTGTGCTGGGTTATAATAAAAACCAAATGGATCACTCGTCGGCAAGCCGGTACCAACCATTCCCATTCCATTTAACTGAGGTGAAGGATTTAAATACAACATTGGAATTGCAGTATTAGATTGAGCAAAAATATTTGAAGAAACAAGAAAGGAAAAAGAAACCAGAATGATTTTAAAAGCTTTCATTGTGCGAACCCCTTTCAATAATTATTTGAATGAATTAGAATTTTATTAAAAATTTAACACAAATAAATTTAGAATATCAAAATTTGTAAAGTGCAATTAATAATATCTATTCATTCGTGACTAATTTTTTGACTCCAAAATATTTCTAACAAGATTTTGTAATGCTTTTATTTCAAACGGTTTTGAAATATAATGAGTCAATCCTTCAGCTAAAAATTTTTCTTTATCGCCTTGCATTGCATAAGCTGTCACTGCAACAATTGGAGTATTTTCGTATCCGGAAATTTTTCTAATTTCCTTTGTAGTTTGAATTCCATTCATTCCAAGTCCTAAACCAATATCCATTAATATCAATTCGTAACTCTCCTGCTTGGCAATATTTATAGCAGTTTCGCCTTTATCAGCCACATCAATTTTACAAATTTTATTAAGCGCAAGTTGAATAACCTGAATACTTGGAAGATCATTTTCAACCAATAAGACTTTTCTAATATTCGCAATTTCCATTTTTACTTCTTGTTCTTTCAATTTATTTTCTCTCATTTCATTTACATTATTTGATTTTCCCTCGACAGCTGGAAACTTTAAAATAAATTTTGATCCTTTATCGAGAATGCTTTCAACTTCTAATAAACCGTTCATAAGTTGAACCGATCTTTTTGTAATCGTAAGTCCCAACCCTGTACCTTCATGCGATCTATTTAGCCCCTCACTGATTTGCCTGAATTCTTCAAAAATAATTTGCAGCCCTTCTTTCGGTATACCTATTCCAGTATCAATAATATTGATAACAACCCATTTTTTATTTTCAATTATTTCTTCATCGGCTTCAATTGTAACGCCACCGCTGTATGTAAATTTTAGGGCGTTGTTAATTAAGTTGTTTATGATTTGATTTATTAAATTCTCATCAAGAATTGATATTAATTTTTCTTTCATAATGGCAATCTTGATATACAAATTCTTTTTCCTAGCAAATGCTTCGAATAATTTTGCGGAAGTTAGAATAACCGGAACAACATTTAGTTCTGTTAGATTTAATTCTATTTTATTAGCTTCGATGCGAGATAAATCTAAAAGCTGATTAAGAGTTTGAAGAAGCCTGTTGCCGCCAAAGTGAATTGACTCAATCATCTTTAACTGTTCTTCGTCATTAATAAATTCAGATAAAATTTCAGAGAAACCAAGAATTGCAATTAGTGGAGTTCTAAGCTCATGGCTCATATTTGCTAGAAAGTTCGATTTTAATCTGTTCATCTCTTCCGCTTTTTCTTTGGCTAGGATTAAAGATTCTTCAACTTTTTTCCTATCCGTAATATCCGAAGAAACTCCCATCAAAGCAATTGGTTTTCCATTCTCATCAAGAATTACAGAAGTAGAAAGATAGATTGGAAATTCTTCTCCACTTTTTCTTTGATTTAGGATTTCTCCTTTCCAACCGCCTTTTAAAGTCTGCGGTAATATTTCATTTATGGTTTGAGGCAAATTATTTTTTGATCGGAATATCTCAGAATTTTTCCCAATTAATTCTTCTTCTTCATAACCATAATTTTTACAGAAAGCTCTATTCACAAAAGTTATTCTATCATTTACATCTGTAATACTGACGCCTTCATTAATACTTTCAAGCGCATAGGCTAATAATTTAATTTCTTCATCTGCTTCTTTTTTAGATGTTATATCTTCTTTAACCATAACATAATTTATAATTTCATTGTTGATATTTTTAATCGGCGAAACAACTACAGATTCCCAAATTAAATTTCCAAGCTTATTCCTGTTTTGAATTTCACCGCGCCATTCGCCGCCGGATTCAATTGTATTCCACATATCATCGCATAATTTTTCAGGCTCATAAGAGCAATTCATAACACAGACTTTTTTCCCCAATACTTCACCCAAATTCAGTCCAGTTACTTCAAGATATTTTAAATTCACATATTCAATCTCACCATTTAATTTGAAAATAATAATTGATGAAGGGTTTTGATTTATTGCCCCAGAAAGCTTACGAAGCACTTCTTCAACACGCTTGCGTTCAGTGATGTCCTGAACTGTTCCGATAATTCGAGTAAGTTTATTTGATTCATCATAAAAAGCTTCGGCAGTTCCGAATAGAAAACGTATTTCATCATTTGGCAAAATAATTTTAAAATCAATTTCACCAGGTTTTCTATTTTTGATAACTGTTTCAATCCATTCTTTCAAAAAGTTTTTGTCTTCGGGATGAGTGATTTTAAAAAGCAATTCAAGCGTCGGATTCTTTTCTTCAGTTGAAACCCCTAAAATTTTATAAGTCTGTTCCGACCAATAAAGTTTGTTGGTTATAAAATCGCTGCTCCAAATTCCAAGTTTTGTAATTCTTTGCGCTTCTGAGAGCAGATAATTTTTTTCAAACAATTCTTTTTCATATTGCTTTTGTTCAGTAACATCGATAGCAAATCCGCCAAGTAAAGTTTGAGCATTCTCTCTTTTAATGGGGAACTTTGTAGTTTGGAATATTCTTAAATTTCCATTTATATCCGGAACGACTTCTAATTTTGAAAACAAACCATCGCTCAAAGCTTTTTTATCATCTTCCGTCATCGATTGTGCTAAATCATTTGCAATGCTTTTCACTTCAAAAGCAGTTTTGGAAATTCCTCTTTCACCAAAAATAGATTCGAAATATTTATTGCCATAAAGCATTCTGCTGAATTGATCTTTAATAAAAGTTGCCATTGGAAGATGATCCATAAAAACAGAAAATCTTTCTTCGCTTTCCTTTAATAAAGATTCAACTTTTTTTCTATCAGTAATGTCTCTTACTATTCCTTGCGCTCTTCCGTCAATCAAAGTAGAAAGACTGATTTCAACATCAATTAAGTTTCCATCTTTCTTCATCATCTTTCTTTCAAAGTGAAGATGCTCGCCCATTTGTGCTTTTTTTAATCTCGATTTTGAAAGTTCTATTTCTTCAGGCAAATAGGTATCATTAATATTAATTGATAATATTTCTTCTTTTTTATATCCAAGCATTTCACAAATTTTAGAATTAACAAGTAAGATATTTCCAGCTGAATCTGCGAAGATTATTCCATCAGCAGCTTGCTCAACTAATTGACGGTATTTTTCTTCGCTTTCTAGTAATTCATTAATCAGTTTATAATTTTCTGTAACGTCTTTCGCCATTACAAGTCTGGATCGAATTCCATTTTTTTCTTCAAGTTGATGAAATGTAACTTCAACATTTATAATTGTTCCGTCTTTTTTGGCGTGGCGGCTGGTAATTGAAGTTCCCATAGTTTGATTATGCCTGGATAAATTACCATATAATTTTGGCAAATCTTCTTTTGGCCGAATATCTTCAATGGTTAATGATAAAAATTCTTCTCTTGAGTAACCGTAATGATTAATGGCTGCATCATTTACCATTATAAATTTTAAAGTGTCTAAGTCAGTAACCCACATTGGAATAGGATTATTTTCAAAAAGTTCTTTGTAATTTTTTTCTGACTTAACAATTTTGTCAAATAATTTCTTTTTATCATCCCAGTGTTTTAATTCTTCTTTTGCTTTTACCTTTATTTTATATGCCTTAAAAATGTATAAGAAAAGGATGGAAATAATTATCGCAATCAGAAGAATTAAAATTAATGTTTTGATCCAAGTATATTTTATAAAACTAATAATGTTTTTGCTTGGAGTATTTACAACAACGCTCCACGAAGCATTACCCAAATTCATAGTTGCAAAGGAAGCCGCTTTTTCATCCCGGTCCTTCAAAGAATATATTATTGATCCTTCTTTTTGTTTTAAAATTTTGTTAACATATCTAAAATTATCATGACAGTTACGGCAATCTTCATTTACGGAATGGATATTTCTTAAATTCATTTCCAAATGATCACAGTTATATAAAACTGTTCCCGATTTATCCATTATCCAGTAACTGCTTGAGTTTGCTAAAGGATTGTTAAGAAGATTTTTTACTGAAAAAAACTTGTTGGAATTTATAGCTACAGAAACAATTGCAAAACAAGTTAAAGATTTACTTTTTCTGTTTGTTATAAAAATTGGAATATCAACATTAAAAAAATCAATTGAATGTTTGAGAGAATCGATGAAATGTGATTCACTAACCGGAGAAATATATATATTATCTTGATTATAAATCTGATTTAAAATTTCTTTAGTTAAATTATTATTATCAAAATATGAGCTTGTTGAACTTTTAAGCTTCCCATTTCCGTCGTAAACTTTTACGGCTTCTACAAATTTATAATTGATATAATCTGCTAAACTACCAGCGCTTATAAATTTAGTTTTTTCAATAGATCTATTCAGAATAAAAAAACTGTTTGCGGAATTTTTTATCGATTGAAGATAATTGTGCAAATCAAAGGAAATGTCGTGAGCAATATAAGCTTGATTGCCTTCGTACTCTTCTAAAACTTCAGTCTCAGAATTTTTAGAAATGTTATAAGAAATAATTACAATACAAAGAATAATAAAAGCTAGAAGTGAAATCACTAAAATATTTCTTTTCATGGTCACCCAATTAAACTAAATGGAAAGATAAAATTTGAATAATGAGTTATAAATATTTTATAAATTCGGCAGCAACTTATTGCTAAAATAATTGATGTAAACCAACTCATCTTTTTCCCCAAATTAATTCCTGATTCACTGTCATTAAATCCACCACAAAAAAAAATAAATCAATTTTTATGTTTTATATTTATTCCAAAAATTCCCTATAAATCGGGCTTCAAATCATAATTTTATTAGACACCATTTTTTATAGTTAGTTTAAGAATTAAAAATAAAATAAAGAAAATTGATAAAAAATTTATTTAACTAACCTTGGCAAAATTAACTCAAAATTTTGGGTCTGTAAAATGAAATTTTAATTATTTCAATTTATTTTATTTATCAGAAGTTGAATGAATCAATGAAGATTTTTGAAAAATTAATAAATCAAGTTTTGGATTAATTTCTATTTTATCAAAAATAATTTTTTGTTTTCCTTTACTTCCAGGTGAGTCGGAATCAATTTCAAATGCAAACATTAATCCATCTACATTTTTATAATTTCGGAAATACGATTCAACGGGATGTTTATTTTTTCCTGATCCGATAGTTCCTTCCCACTTAATTTCGAGGTTAGATAAACTATCGATATAATCATATCTGGTTTCGCCGTCCTTTTGAGCTATCATTAATTTATAAGCAGTTTTTCCCTCAACTGTAACTTTTCCTATTAATTTAATTTTATTCCCTTTTATTTTATTATCAACAAGCGGCCCATCAAAGTCTGAACCATTTTTCATTTCTTTGATAATTTCGGGAGATAATGTTTGCAGGGTATCTTTTGTATTATATGGATTTAATATCCAACCGGAATTTTTATTAAGTATTCTAATTATTGTTTTGCCTTTTAATGAAAACTCTTCCCTCATCAAATCAGCTCGCTTCATAGTAACAGAAAAGGGTCCGGAATTTTTCCCATCAAAAGAAATATTTCCCAATAACCTTTCAGATAGAACTGCTTTAATATTTTTAAGTCCACCTCTAGCGTTTAAGTTTTGCGAAATTATTTTCTCTAAAGATTGTGAATTAATTGATGACGAAACAATAATAGTAATTAAAAATATAATGATGATATTTTTCATTTATAATTCACTGCGAAAATTTTTAGTTAAATTAGTTAGAATTTCTAACCAGATAAATTTAATCTGTAATTTTATTTAATATTAGTAAATTCATATCCGAAACTAAATACATAAGTAGTAGAAAAACCAATTACCATATTTCCGTTTCGTCCAATCACAGTCCACAAACCCGGAGAAAATTTTCCAATTCTTAAAACACCAGGATAAATATCAATTGAACAGAAATATTCTTTAACACCGCTCAGTACAATTGAAGCAAGGAGAGAATTATTTCTATCATAAAAAACTCCGGCATGCCAGCTTGTTTCAATTGTTCTTTGTCGAACTTCTGTAGCTACATCAACCAGATGTTTTGTTTTAAATCCTAAGCCGTATGACAAATTATCTGTTTCATTTATTTTTTGCGATAAACCAAAAAGTGCCCCCATTCCATATCTATAAAATAACGACCAGTTTTTAACGTAAGGTAATTTCCATTTCATTGAAAAATATTGACCGGCATTAATTCTTCCATTAGGCAGCGTAACTGAAGCTTGAAGAGACCAATCAGAAAGATTAAGTGTTTTACTAAAAAATTCATTGATTGGATCAAAACTAAACAAAACTATTCCGCCCAAATCAAAAATATAAATATCAGAAATTTCATCTACACTCCATCCTTCATTAGGTCCGGATTCAATAACTTCATTAAGCATGTGATGAGTCATTAAAGTAATTGCTGAAAGAAGCCACGGATCAGGATAACCATGCATTTTATACCATTCTTTCATCGCTGTAAAAAGCATTCCCCCGCCGATTAAATGCTGCTGGTAATTCGGAATCCATTGCATTTCATCTTTTTTAAAACTAATCGGAAGAAATTCTGTCCTAAGAAAAAGCGACCAGCCATAATGCCTAATGCTGTTAAATGGATCTCCTAAATTTTTTAAAACTACATGAAGCATTCTTCCATACTCAAAATCCTGAATTCTATTATTTATCGCTTGAAGCTGCACAACATCATAGCCGCCATTAATCATTAAAGTGATGGGATTAAAGAGAGATTCACTTCCATATGGTTTGTTCGTATAAAAATAATTTTCCTGAGCTATTATTTTATTGCTTCCAGATATTAAAAAGACAATAAAAACAAAAAGATTAAAAATATTGATCGGACAAAATGTTTTCTTCATGGGTGCCCCTTTAAGAATATTTTTATTTAATTGCTACAAAAATCCATTTTTCGATAATCAAATGCCAGAAAAAAAAGCAACGGATAAAATATTTTCTTATTCTTTCGATAATAATGAATATCACTCACTTCGTTAAAAGATTTGACAAATGAGTAATTAAATAGTAGTTTTGATTTAGAATTTAAATGAAAAATCATAAAAACATATATAGCCCAACTTCATCAATGTGCACCACAACAGGTACAACCCCTACAGGAATGCATGGAGGCTGAAGCCAGGTTATATAAAATTTGACTAAGAATTTGAAAACCGGCTTCAGTGATGAAGCCGGTTTTTTTTTATTATTATTTTGAAATCAAAACTTTACTCAAGGAATTAAAAATGAAAATATTAAAATTCGGCGGTTCTTCAGTTGGCGATGCTGAAAGAATAAAGAATGTTATTGAAATTCTTAAGCAATCAATCGAAGAAAATAAAAAGATTGCCGTAATCTTTTCGGCATTCCAAAAAGTTACTGACAACTTAATTAAAATGAGCCAGCTTGCCGCGTCTGGAAATACAGAGTACCTTGAATATTTTAAGAAGCTTGAACATCGCCATATTTCAACAGCGCAGGAAATTCTTGCTGTTAAAACTCAAAGCAGCGTTCTTGCTCAATTAAAATTTACTTTAAATGAACTTGAAGATGTTTTGCACGGAGTTTATCTGGTAAAAGAGCTTTCACCAAGAACTCAAGATTTTATTTTAAGCTTCGGCGAAAGACTTTCTGCATACATAATTGCAAATGCAATGGCAGACCGGAATTTTAATTGCGAATATTTAGACAGCCGAAAGCTCATCAAGACAGATGAAAACTTCGGCAACGCGAAAG
>DAIEML010000098.1 GCA_027349615.1 Ignavibacteriales bacterium
GCAAGTCTAAAAAGTGATTTTTTATTTGATTTTAAAATTGAAAAGGCAGTGTTTTAATTTTTAAAGCTTAATGACTCCTTTATATTATTAGATTTAGCCTTATCCATTCAAGTATTTTTTTCTTGTAAATTTTTTCTCTTTCCTTGTCTACTTCATTAGCTATTTTCTTTTTAAGCTTATTAATAATGGGAATTTTAGGCAATCAATTCTTCCCCGAAACAGACAATAATGAATTTACGATTACAATCAATGCAGCTCCTGGTAGTTCGTTGGAACAAACGAGTAACATTTGTTCTCACGTAGAAAATGAATTAAAAAAATTTCCAGAAGTAAAAACTGTTCTAACAACTATCGGCGCCGGAAATGATCCGGTAACTCGTGCAAATATTTTAGTAAAGTTGGTTTCAAAGAATGAACGAAAGAAGAACGATAAAATATTGATGGCTCAATTAAGAAATAAGTTAAGATTTTTACCTGGTGCTAATATAAGTTATGGAGTTCAAGGCGGTCCAGGAGGCGGCGGCAAACCAGTTGAAATTAGTATAAGAGGAGATAACATTGAGCGCCTTAGTAATTATGCTGATAAAATTGAAGCAATCGTAAAATCAACTCGTGGCACTGTGGATGTCGAAAATAGTCTTGAAACTTCTAAGCCTGAAATTAGATTATTGATAGATAGAGCTAAAGCATCAGATCTAGGAGTTAATCCAATGCTGATCGCTGGTTCTGTAAGATCAATGGTTGATGGATATGTTGCAACGCAGTATCAAGAAGGCGATGAACAATTTGATGTTCGAGTAAGATTAAAAAAAGAAAATCGTACAGATATTACAAATATTCCTGAGCTTATGCTTAAGAGTACAAAAAAAGCTGATGATGGAGGATCTATCATGATTCCGGTTACAGAAGTTGCAAGAGCATCTGAAGGAGTTGGACCTTCGGAAATAAATAGATATGCTAGGCAAAAAGAAATTCGCATTAGCGCAAATTTATCCGGCAGATTTCTTGGTGATGCATTGAGTGATATACAAAATGAAACTAAGAAAATTAATTTTGAGCCAGGGTATTCAGCAAGTATCGTTGGCGAAGGTGAAATGCAAGCTGAGTCATTCGGAAATATTTTTCTATCCTTTGGACTTGCAATTGTTTTCGTTTACATTGTGCTTGCTGCTCAATTCGAAAGTATCGTACATCCATTTTCAATTATGTTAGCTTTGCCAATGGCTATGATTGGAGCAGTACTATTGTTATTAATTTTCGGAAGCTCACTTTCGGTTGTTTCATTAATCGGAATTATTATGTTGATGGGGCTGGTAACTAAAAATGGAATTCTTTTGGTTGATTACACAAATGTGTTGAGAGGAAGAGGACTGACAAGATTTGATGCTTTATTAAAAGCTGGTCCAACAAGATTGCGCCCAATTTTAATGACGACATTTGCAATGGTTTTCGGAATGATGCCTGTTGCTTTAGGATTAGGCGAAGGCGGAGATTTTAGAGCACCAATGGGGCAAGCAGTTATCGGGGGTTTAATTACATCAACATTGCTAACACTATTTATTGTTCCCGTGGTTTATACTTTACTAGATGATATATCGATAAAATATTTTGTGAAATTATTCAAAAGAATTTTCCAAAAAAAGAACAAATTGTAGAAATCATTTTTTTATAGAATGGTATATAAATGAAAATCGTATTTCTAATCTATCACGATATTCTAGAGGATCGACTCAATAATCTTCTTGAAAATTTGAAGATTGATTATTTCACTGAATGGGAAAATGTGAAAGGAAAAGGGCATTCTACTGATCCACATTTGGGTTCCAGAACTTTCCCCGGATTTAATTCTGTTAGGCTTATTGCATTTAAAGATGAAAAAGTTTTAACAGATTTGCAAAATGGAATTATCGAATTGAATAAAAATGTTTTTAGAGATGACGATAAGATTAGGCTGTTTCAAATTCCTCTTGAAAAAATTGTATAATTGCTTTGAATTTAATAAAAAAACTTATTCGAATTTCATTTTTATTTATTGACGACGATTCTTCCGATAAAATGAAATAAATTAAAATTAACTTTTTTTAATTAATTATTATGTTCACAAATATTTAGTTGGTTAATATTCACCATTATTTTTAGCTATAAAAATATTCAAACCTATCAAAAATTTTTGCCTCATAATTAAACTTATTCTCAAAATTACCGAATATAAAGAGTAATAATTACTGAATTATTTAGTTTTTGTTTCAATATTTATCCTTTTCAAATGGTATAGAAATTGAAGTTTTTATCTTTTTAGATTAAGGAATAGTTACGTTTAATATGGATTTTACTGGTGAATATATAAAAGAAATTTTTGTAGGAAAAGTTTGGATTAAAAAAGCTACATTTATTGAAGCTGATCAATTTCAAAAATTCCTTTCTAATGCAATGAAAAATGAAATAAAAAAATATATTATTGATCTATCAAATTGTGTTTCAATTGATCCGATTTTTATTGGAGTTTTAATTCAAACTTATAAAAAACTGCTAACTATTAATGGGAATCTAAAAATAATCCGACCGAAAATAACTTCATTTTCAAATCAAAATCTTGATAATACTTTTAGAATATTTGAAACTTATTTATCTGTTGAAGAAGCAATTGACAGTTACAAAAAGATTTTTGTAAAACCTCAAGAAGAGTTATTGACTAATCGAATTTCATTGGCTGTTAGTTAAACAATCCCAATTTATTTTTGATCCCCTAATTTATCTTACAAATTAATTTCATCTAGGTTAATCCTAATAAAATAAAGATTACAAAAATTCAGCTTTTTAAAAAATTAAATTAAATATTAATTTTTTTGTTTTGTTAAATGAAATCCTTCTTCATCTTCCCAACCTGATGGTGCAGATTTCATAAAGTATAATAATATCAAAGCTGAAATTATAGAAACAGCTATATAAAAAAATAATATCGCTAACATATTCATCTTTTCAAATTAAAATTACATCCGATAAATTTTACAACTTAATTTATTATCGAAAATTTTTATATAATATGTTAGTGCTCAATTCATGAGCCAAAAAAGAAACAGATTCTAATAAGTGTGATAGCCAAGATGTTTTTGGCTATTTAGAAAGGATTTTAGATGAGAAAATATTTTATATTTGTATTAGGACTCACTTTTATATCTATATTGAAATTCAATCGATGAAAAAACGAAATAATTACCGGTAAATTTTTGATAACTTTTCAAAAGTTGAAAATCGCAAATTGATTTTGTTGTTTTATCTTCCTGTGATATTTATATTTATAATATCATTCATTACTAATTTTAAAAAAGATTTATATGGCAAACAAAATTATTCTTCAAACTAATTTCCCAAAACTAAATTTGGTTAAAAGAGGGAAAGTAAGAGATATTTATGAAGTTGGGGAATATTTTTTAATTGTTTCGACTGATAGACTGTCAGCATTTGATGTTATTATGGGACAAGGAATTCCATTTAAAGGTCAAGTACTTACAAAAATATCAGAGTTTTGGTTCAACTTCACAAAAGATATTATTGAAAACCATATTATAAGCACAAATATTGATGACTTTCCATTAGTTTGTCATGAATATAAAAGTGATTTAATTGGAAGATCAATGCTTGTTAAAAAAGCTGAAGTTATCCCGATTGAATGCATTGTTAGAGGATATATTTCCGGTTCAGGCTGGAACGATTATAAAAAGACTGGTGAAATTTCTGGAATAAAATTGCCTTCCCGGCTTTCAGAATCAGAAAAATTTTCTGAACCAATTTTCACACCTTCTACAAAAGCAGAAATCGGTTTGCATGATGAAAATATTTCTTTTGCACAAGCTGAAACTATTACTGATAAGGGAACTTTGAACAAAATAAAACAAGCAACTTTGGATATTTATAAGAAATGCTCTGATTTTGCTTTAACAAAGGGAATTATTATTGCCGATACTAAAATGGAATTTGGAATTTATAATAATAAAGTAATAATTGTTGACGAACTATTAACACCAGATTCATCTCGGTTTTGGCCGAAAGAAAAATATAAAATTGGCGGTGCTCAAGAAAGTTATGATAAACAATTTGTACGAGATTATTTAATTTCAATTAATTTTAATAAGCAGCCGCCTCCGCCGCATTTACCTCAAGAAATTATACAAAAGACAAGCGACAAATATTTGGAAGTTTTGCATCAATTAACCGGCGAAAGAATAAATTGAATGAAGCCTGTCTCAATTGAAGTCCAGAAACAGAATGAGCTTTTAGTTAACTGGGATGATGATACATTTTCAAAAATTGGATTAAAAAAATTAAGACGATATTGCCCTTGTGCAACGTGTGTAATGGGAAGAGAACAAGAAAGTAAAACTTTTATTCCATTATTTACTGCTGATCAGATAAAAGTTTTAAAAATTTTCGAAGTTGGAAATTATGCAATTGGAATTACTTGGAAGGATGGGCATAATACGGGGATTTATGAATTTCCTTATCTCAGTTATTTAGCTAAAGAGAATAATTCTTTGACGTAAATTATGGTACTTCCAAATCAGCTTACTATTTTACGAATAATATTAACACCAATTTTTTTGGTATTATTTTTAACAAATGATCCATTGTTAAAACAAATTTCTCTAATTGTCTTCATAATTGCCGCTCTTACAGATTGGTACGATGGCTGGCTTGCTAGAAAATTTAATTACATTACAAATTGGGGAAAATTCTGGGATCCGCTTGCAGATAAAATCCTAACATCCGCAGGTTTTTTAGGATTTGTGTTTCTAAAGATTATTCCGCTGTGGATGGTAATTATAATTATTATTCGAGATTTTCTAATTACTGGTTTGCGTGCATTCGCTGATTATAAAGGTCATTCCTTTCCAACAAGCCAATATGCAAAATGGAAGACTTTTATTCAGATGACTTTCCTTTATTATTTACTTATTGTTTATGTAGGACAAAATACAATTCAGATATACAGTGGCAATGAAAAAATATTTAATTTATTAATGAATGGATCATTTGTTTATATTTCTATGTTGGCTATAACAATTATTACTTTTCATTCTGGTGTCACGTATCTTTATCAAAGTAGACACTTAATTAAAAATCTTTTTAATCGTGAAAATTAATTTTTTTGAAAAACTTCTAGGCTCCGGATTTTATACTGGATTCATTCCTTTTTCTTCCGGAACATTTGGCAGCTTAGCAGGTTTGATTATATATTTTATCCCGGGGTTTGAACAACCATTTATATTGATTCCGGCAATAATTATTTTTACTTTTTACGGTATTTATGTAGGTACTAAGTTTGAAAAAGTTTATGGCGAAGATCCTGCAGAGTGCACGATTGATGAAGTTGTCGGAATGTGGATTTCATTATTATTTGTTCCTAAAAAAATCATTATTTCGATTTTTGCATTTTTGGTTTGGCGTTTTTTTGATATCACCAAACCTTATCCAGCCAGGCAAATGGAAAAACTTAACGGCGGTCTTGGTATAATGATGGACGATGTTTTTGCCGGATTTTATTCGTTAATTCTTGTTCATTTAGTTTTGTCTATTTATATGCGTTTATAATTTAACAATTATCTGAGAGGAAAATGAATGCTCAAATTGTGACTATTGGTGATGAATTATTAATTGGGCAAACTATTAATACAAATTCTGCTTTTATCGGTGAACAACTTTCAAATAATCAAATTGATGTTCGAAAAATTTCAGTAGTTGCTGATGACGAAGCAGAGATTCTAAAAGAATTTAAATCTGCTTTAAAAGAAAATGATTTAGTAATTATTACTGGCGGACTTGGTCCAACGCATGATGACATAACTAGAAAGTGTGTCGTAAAATTTTTCCATACAGAACTTGTTCCAAATAAAGAAGTGCTTGATGATCTAAAAACATTTTTCAAAAGACGTGGAAGAAATTTAACCAAGATTAATGAAGATCAAGCGTTAGTTCCTAAAATTGCAAAAGCAATAAGAAATGAATTTGGTACAGCTCCAGGCATGTGGATTGAAAAAGATGAAAAGATTTTTATAGTACTGCCTGGCGTTCCTTCTGAAATGAAAGGAATGATAAATTCATTTGTTATTCCTAATCTTCAAGAAAAAATAGTCAAACAAGATTATGTAATTAAAAGAAGTAATCTTTTAACAACCGGAATTCCAGAATCAATGTTGTTTGAAAGATTAGGTAATTTAGATGAACTTCTTGAAGGAGCTAAGCTTGCGTTTCTTCCAAGTCAGTTTGGTGTTAAGATGCGTATTACCGTTAGAGAATCTGATGAAGAAATGGCAGTAAATAAGCTAAGTGAAATTGAACAAAAAATTAGAAGCAAAGTCGGTAGGTTTATTTATTCAATTCAAGATGAAACTTTAGAACAAGTTATTTCTCGATTACTTAAAGAAAGAGGTCTTACAATTGCCGTCGCTGAATCATGCACCGGCGGAATGATTTCAAACTTACTGACAAACATAAGCGGAAGCAGCCAATATTATGATCGCGGAGTTATTACATACAGTAATGAATCTAAGATGAAATTACTAAATGTTAAGCAAGAAACAATTGAACAATACGGCGCTGTAAGTTTGGAAGTAGCCCGTCAGATGGCTGAAGGAATTAGAAATATCAGCGGAACAGATTTAGGATTATCGGTTACTGGCATTATGGGACCAACCGGCGCAAGTGCTGATAAACCGATTGGACTAGTTTATATTGGATTGTGCGATGATAAATCATGCACTGCGAAAAAATTTCAATTTGGCGATGATCGTATTTTAAACAAACAAAGAACTGCACAAACAGCTTTGGATATGATTCGAAGATATTTATTAGGTATTCCATTTAATGAATAGACTTTTTATTGCGCTAAAAATTCCGGATGAAATAAGAGAAAAAATTATTAATTTACGGAATGAGGCCTTTCCTAATTTTCGAAAATTTAAATGGGAATCTGAAGATAAGATTCATCTTACGCTAAAGTTTATCGGAGAAGTTAGTGAAGAAATTACTGATCAGATTGCAAGTAAAATTAGATTTATTGAAGAATATAAAAAGTTTGATTGTTCTCTAACAAAGTTTGGATTTTTTTTCAAACAAAATACTGCTAAGATATTGTGGCTGGGGCTTTCAATAGATAATCAAATTTTTGAATTAGTTGAAAAATTAAATATTGAACTTGAAAAATTTTCTATTCCTAGTGAGAAAAGAAAATTTCAACCTCATCTTACATTAAAGAGAATGAAAGGTGATGAAGGCAAAAATTTTATAGAAAGTTTTGAGGAATTTAAAATTCCTAAAATTGAATTTGAAGCCGGCAAGGTTGCATTGATGAAAAGCGAATTATTTCCAACCGGTTCTAGATACAGTGAAATTAAATTATACTTACTAAAATGAATGGAGGAAAAATGAGTTCCGACAGAGAACAGAAATTAAAAATAATTGAAGATGCCATTGCCAGTATTGAAAAGACTTATGGCAAAGGTTCAATAATGAAACTTGGTAATGGAGTAATATCAGATGTTGAATCAATTCCCACCGGCGCTCTTTCGTTAGATTATGCACTGGGAATTGGCGGCGTACCGAGAGGAAGAGTTACTGAAATATTCGGGCCTGAATCAAGCGGTAAAACAACTTTGTGTCTTCATATTATTGCTGAGGCGCAGAAGGCCGGTGGACTTGCTGCGTTCATCGATGCTGAACATGCGCTTGATGTTAATTATGCCAAAAGATTAGGAGTCGATACTTCTAACTTGCTTTTATCGCAGCCGGATTTCGGTGAGCAAGCATTGGAAATTACTGACACTTTAGTTCGAAGCAATGCTTTAGATATAATTGTAATCGATTCTGTTGCGGCACTTGTTCCGCGATCTGAAATTGAAGGCGAGATGGGAGATGCTACCATGGCTGTTCAAGCTCGCTTGATGTCTCAAGCATTAAGAAAGCTTACCGGCGCAATTTCAAAATCCAAAACTTCTGTAATTTTTATTAATCAATTAAGAAGTAAAATCGGAGTGATGTTTGGTAATCCAGAAACTACAACCGGCGGAAATGCTTTAAAGTTTTATGCTTCACTTCGACTTGATATTAGAAGGGTGGCAGCAATAAAAGATGGCACTGAAGCTGTAAATACTGCCGTAAAGAACTTGCAAGATGCAGCAAATGCCATCCGGATAGCTGGTTTGGTCTTATCGCTCGGCGCCGCTATAATTTCGGAAAATCTTGGGTCCGTAA
>DAIEML010000099.1 GCA_027349615.1 Ignavibacteriales bacterium
AAATAAAGTTTATTCATCCAGATGATAACAATGCAGATGACCGAACTGTTATCAGCGTCCCGCTTTCCAAACCAGTTTTGCCAGGGGAAACAATAACATTACAAATTAAATTTGAGTCGAAGCTGCCGAAAATATTTGCTAGAAGCGGATTCAGCGATAATTATTTTTTAGTTGGACAATGGTTTCCCAAAATTGCTGTTTATGAAAAAGCAGGCGAGCGTTATGCAACAAAAGGCCAATGGAACTGTCATCAGTATCATGCAAACTCAGAATTCTTCGCAGACTTTGGAGTTTATAATGTTCACATAAACGTTCCTAAAAATTTTGTGGTTGGCGCTGTTGGAGTTTTACAAAATGAAAAACAAAATAATGACGGCACAAAAACTTTATTCTTTCATGCAGAAGATGTAATTGATTTCGCATGGACAGCTTCGCCGCGATTTAAAGTAGCAGAAGCAGTATGGAAAAATGTTAAGATAAAAGTTCTGCTTCAGCCGGAACATTTTAGTCAAGCTGACCGCCACATAAAATCAGCTGAAGATGCGCTGGAATATTTTGATAAATATCTCGGAAAATATCCTTATCCAAATTTAACAATTGTTGATCCGCCTATCAGAGGCTTAGGCTCAGCGGGAATGGAATATCCAACTTTTATTACGGCAGGAAGCTTATGGGGAATGCCAAGCGGAATAAGATTTACGGAAAATGTTGTAATTCATGAATTCGGCCATAATTATTTTATGCTGCTTCTAGCAACAAACGAATTTGAAGAAGCATGGATGGATGAAGGTTTCAATACTTATTATGAAGCGAGGATAATGGATCATTATTACGGAAAGAAAAATTCTTTCTTCAACTTTTGGGGATATCACTTTGGAGATTTTGAAACTCAAAGAGAAGGATATGTTGGAATGAACGATCCGAAAATCTCTCCTGACTTTCAAAATTCATGGGAATTTACTCACAATGATTACGGAGCCATTACATACTACAAAACCGGCACATGGATGAAAACACTTGAGATGCTTGTCGGCAGAAAAGTTATGGATGAAATCATGCAAACATATTTTGAGCGCTGGAAATTCAAACATCCGTGCGGAAAAGATTTTATTGCAATTGTAAATGAAGTTGTGCAAAAAAGGCTTGGAAATAAATTCGGCGAAAATTTGGATTGGTTCTTCAACCAAGTTTTGTATGGAACAGATATCTGCGATTATAAACTAGCAAGCATTTCAGTTGATAAAATAGACCAGCCACACGGAATATATGACAGTGCAGGCGTAAATAAATTTTATCACGTAAAAAGAGAAAGCGGCAAATCGATATATAAATCTAAAGTTGTTGTATATAGATTAGGCGATGTAGTTATGCCTGAAGAAGTTCTTGTTCATTTTGATAATGGAAAAGAAATTTTGGAAAACTGGGACGGCAAAGACAGAGCTCACGATTTTATTTATGAAAAACCCGAGAGAGCTGTTTGGGCGAAAGTCGATCCATATAATAAAATTCCAATGGACGTGAATATTATTAATAACAGCTACACACTTGAGCCGGAAAGTTCAGCAATTACAAAATATTTTACAAAATTTTTGTTTTGGGTAGAAAATACAATGCTTTCTATCTCAACACTTTTTTAAACTTAAAAGAAAATGATTATGAAAATATTTAATTCTTACTTCAGCGGTCTTAAATCGGCAAGCAGATTAAAGAAAATGATAACTCTAATTTATGGAATTACAATTCTTCTTTCATTGGCATTAGCTACTCCGTTTCATGCAACATTATCAAGTCAAGCCGGTAACACAATGGCACTTCATTCTTTGCTGAAGCACTTTGACTACACAACATACACCGATTTTATGAGAGTATACGGCAAAGCAATTACTCCGTTTTTAGGATCTGCGTTTTGGCTGAGTGCATTTTATTTATTGTTCACGATATTCTTTGCCGGCGGAGTTTTGAATATTCTTAACGGAGAAGAGCAAAAATTTACTATTAAAAATTTTCTCGATGGATGCGGTAAATTCTTTTTTAGGTTTTTTAGATTAGCTATTTATATAATACTGATTCTTATACTTATTACCGCAATTGTTTTTATGCCGGTTGGTATGATAGTCGCATCGGCATATCAAACAGTTCAAAGTGAAGCTACCTTATTCTACATTATTCTTACCGGCTCAATAATTTATGCTTTCTTTTTTATTCTTGTTTTGATGATTAGCGATTATGCAAAAATAATTTTGTTCAAAGAAGATTCTAAAAAATCTTTTAGGTCAGTTTGGTCCTCAACAAAATTTGTGTTTAAACATTTCTTTGGAACTTATTTCCTTTATCTCCTTTTACTTACAGCGCCAATTTTATTCTTAATAATTTATTTTCTGTTAGATAATTCAATCGGGATGGTTTCCGGTTTTACAATTTTTATAATGTTCTTAATTCAACAAGTATTTATTTGGTTAAGGATATTTGTTAAGATTTGGTTTTTAAGAAGCGAAGTTAAATTTTATGAATTAAATTTTAAGGCAAAAGAAATAGTAATTGATTCTTCTACTGAAATTAATCCAGAGGGACTAACAGGAAATATTTAAAGCGAACGTTTAACATATTGTGTTTATTCGCTAATAAAGATTTCGTAATCCCACGGCTTAAATTGAAAATTTTCTTTTTCGGAAAACGAAACATTCACATCACTAAATATGTTTTTATAATTTCCTTTAATTTCTTTGTTGGAAAGAGTAACATCAATAGTTTTACTAGAAAAATTAAAAACTACAAATATTTTATTATTATCTTTTTCTCTAATGAAAGAGCAAATAGATTTATCATCTGGCGAAGAAATCATTTTCAGGTCTCCGCCTTCGCTGCCACTCCACAATGCTTTATTATGCAATTTCATTTCCACAAGTTTTGTATAAAGTTCTCTGAATGGAGATGGCTTCCAATCAATTGGATCGCGCTCAAAAAATTTTAATCTTTTGTTTAGACCAGCTTCTTGCCCGCTGTAAATCAATGGCATTCCTGGTATTACAAAAGTAAACGCAGCAAAAGCCGGAGCCGCATTTCCCAGACGTTCTATTGCAGAGCCATTCCAACTATTCTCATCATGATTAGAAGTAAATCTCATTCTAAAATCATTCTTCGGATAATTCTTATTTTCTTTTATAAAATATTTATTAATTGCTGACGCATTTGCTTTTCCTTTAGCAATATCATTTGTTAGATGATAAAGATCCCAAGAATATGTCATATCAAATGCTTCGGTTTGAAGCTTTGGTGTTTCGGCTTCGGCGAGCATAAATACGGGTTTGATTTTATCAAGATCTTTTCGTGCTTCATTCCAAAATGGTGTTGGGACCATGTCGGCAACATCGCATCTAAAGCCGTCAATTCCGCAATCCTTTACCCAAAATTTTAATGCACCAATCATATAATTCCACAAATCTTTGTTAGCGTAATTCAGTGCGATTACATCAGTCCAATCTTTTACTGGGGCTATAAAATGTCCTGCAGAATCTTTTTTATAAAAATCGGGATGAGTTTTTGTAAGAACATTATCCCATGAAGTATGATTTGCAACCCAATCAATAATTACGTGCATTCCAAGCGAATGAATATTTTTGACAAGTTCTCTGAAGTCATCCATTGTACCAAACTCAGGATTTACTTCGTAGTAATTTTTAACTGAGTAATAGCTGCCAAGTTTACCTTTGCGATTTTTATCTCCGATTGGATTTATCGGCATTAGCCAAAGAATTCCGACGCCCATTCTTTTTAGCTCAGGTAAATGTTTTTCAAAAGCTTTGAAGGTTCCTTCTTTTGTATACTGTCTTATATTTACTTCGTATATAGTTTTGTTAAAACTCCATGCCGGATGAACAACTTTTGATGGAACCGGCTGGGCATAAATTTTTTTAGCTAAACCGATGAAAAACAAAAGCGATAATAAAATTATTAATGCCGGGATTACGTAATGGTGATTATATACTGGGCTCTGGAACTTATCAGTCATTTTTTCACTTTCTAAGTAAATGAAATCTTATGTTACAATTTAATTACTAAATAGGAAAATTACAGCGGACATATACAAGAATTGATCTAGAAATGTTTTTAGCATTTCGAATATTAAATTAGAATTAGTTTCAATTCAATAACTAGAGTTTAAAGATTTGAGCATTTTTATGACCGGAGTCTTCGGACTTCTTTTGTGAAGCTTCGGCATCGCCGCCCATATACGGGCCGCCGGCCTGTTTGTTCTTGGCGAGAGCTTGTTCAATTTTTAATTTTTCTCTTATCTTCTGAAATTTTTGAAGCATTGTCTGCTGTTTTAAAATTTCTTCATGTAATCTTTTTTTCAATGCAACCAATTTGGAAATATTTCCTTTGTGTTCTTCCTGCTCAACCTTAATAGCTCCGATAGAATTTTGCAGCTCAGAAAGCTCCTGCAAAGATTCGTTTAATTTATCTCTTCTGCTTTGAAGCTTATCTTCATATTCATTTAATTCATCGTTAAGCTTTAGCTTTCTGGCTTCGGCTTTGTAGAAGCCATCGTTCGATATTTTTAGTAGCTCCTGCAAGCTTTTTTCCAACGACATCCGCTTACTCATCAAAAGATCGGTTTCCATTTTCAAATCATTATTATAATTTTTTCTTTCCGCAGTCTCCTCATCTATCTTCTGCAAATCAATTTTCAAATCTTCTTTTTGTTCGGCCAAAATTTTAATTTGATTTTCAAAAGATTCTATTTCTGCCTGGCGCGCATTAAGTACTCTTTCGCTTTCTTCAAGCGCGGCAATCTTTTCAAATAATAATTGATCCTGCTCGTTAACATCTTTTTCTTTTTTCAAAATGATTTGTTCAAGAACATTTCGTTTTTTGTTAATTGTATTCAACTCCTGGTTAAACTTTTGAAACATTTCTGTAAATCTATTCTCAAGCTCTGCATTACTTTGCTCAATTTCTTTTTTCCTTTTTTCTAGAAGCGGAACAATCTATCTCAGCTTTAGATTTTGCACCGAAAGGTTTTCAACTGATATTTTTTCTTCGGTAAGTTTTTGATTTAAGCCGTTTCTAATTGTTTCGTAATTATTAATTTCTTCTTTTAATTCATTTGATCTTCTGTCAAGCTCAAGAATATCAAGGTTTAATTTGGAAAGTCTGTTTGCTTTTATGCTAAGCGATTGATCGATAGCATAAAGCTCTTTTTGTTTAAAAGTAGTTTCATCAGAAAGCTTCCTGAAATTTTGTTCAGTTTCCTCAAGCTGAAGCCTGCGTTCTTCCAACTCTCTATCAATGTTCTGAAGTGCTGCAACTAATTCGCTTTTTGATTTTTCTTCTTCGCTAAGGTTCTCAATATTTTGTTTTAAAAGTATTTCTTTCTCGTTCAAAGCGGCAATATTTCCCTCTGCCGTTTCAATATTTTTGATTAGTGAGTTTAATTTATCGGTAAAATTTTTAATTTCTTTTTTCTTTAATTCAATTTCCTCATTAAGCAGCTGTTTTTCCTGTTCGAGTGAAATTATTTTTTGTTCCGCTTCCGATATTTGATTGCTAATTTCCTGCTGATTCTTTAAAAGCTTGGATTTCTGTTCTTCAATATCTCCAAGCTCTTGCAATTTTCTTTCAAAACTTTCTTGCAGGGCAGCTTCTTCTTGATTAAGATCAGAAATCTTTTGTTTTGTCTCTTCAACAATTTGATTTTGAGTTGGGTGAGATCCTTCTGTGGCAATATTTAAATCAGCTTTTTTATCACTCAAAGTCAATTCTATGTCTTGAATCTGAGATGAGTATTTAAGAATATTATTCTGAAGCTCATCCTTCATTTCCTTTAAGCTTAAAATTTTTTGGTCAAGTTCGGCAATATTTTCTTTTTTCTGTATTTCCTCGGCTTCAAAAGATTCAATTTCCCTGATAATTGCATTCTTTTTTTCATTAAGCTGCGCGACTTCCATCCGCAGACGTTTTAGAACTTCTTCCAGCTTCTTTGCGTTTTCTTCTTTTTCATACATGAAGTGAAATTTAGTTTTCAGTTCTTCATTTTCCGATCTTAATGATTTCAGCTCTTTTGATTTGAATAAACTCATAAGATGAATTCCTTTTTAAACTAAATTTATTTCTAGTAAGTAAAATTGTCCAAAAGTAAAAAGCTATGATTTATTGTATTTAGAACTTAAAGATTACTTTGATAAGATTCAAACTTTGCTTCTCGTTCTAATACTATAAAAAGCCATCTAAACGGCGGTCACTTTAATTCTGCTAAGTAAAGCATAACTTTTTTACTTAAATCATCAACTTGCCTCATCGTACCAAGATGATTATTTGCTATTATGCTGAAAGCGATTAGTCTTCCTTTGCGATCTTTTAAGTAACCGGATTGGCTCCTAACTGCGGTTATTAATCCGGTTTTAATTCGTGCATTTCCTTCAACTAAATATTTCATTCCGGAATGAGTGCGAATTCCGTCATCATAATATTTATCGGCAACAACAAGCGAATTGTAAAATGAATTGAATACATTTTGCTTTGTCATATAGATGAGAAGTTTAACCATAATTTTTGTAGTAATCATATCTGTTCTTGATAATCCGCATCCATCATAAAGTTTAAATCCTTCAGTTGGAACTCCGACTGAATCCAGAAATGATTTTATAACTTCAATCCCAGCTTCTTCGCTTCCAATTCCTTTTTCTTTCAAAGCTAATGTTCTAAGAACCTGTTCGGTATAAAGATTATTACTTGTTTGAAGAATAAAATAAATAATATCTTTAAGATGCGGAGAAATTGTTTCGGTAATTAATTTAGAATTGTCATAGCTGACAGGGTTGTCAATCTTTCTTGATTCGCGAGTTACATCAATTCCATAATGTTCCAAAAATTCTTTTAAATATTGAGCTGCAAATAATGCGGGATCCGGAATTGAACCTTTGATTGAAAATTCAGATACACCTGCCGGAACTGTTCCACGAAGTATTGCATTGAATTGCCGCGGTGCGCAGTAAATGTAGCCATTATCGCCGGAACCTTCGGCTCCTGTCTTCATGTAATTTGTAAATTTTAAATTTGGAATTTCCGGAACCATTCTAATTACCTCAGCTTTGTTACCTGCAATTACCGAAGGATGAAAGTAGAGATAATATAAATTATTATTAATTGTTAGTGCGTCAGAACCGGCACCATAATAATTTCCTATATCAACCCAATTCCAATCATCCGGCACTCGCTGATTGTCGAATAATAAATTATCAGCAACAATTCCGCCTTCCACTTTTTTAATCCCAAGCTTCTGAACGGCTTGAGTCCAGCTCCACATTAAGCTATCTAAAGGCAAAGAGCCGGGAACTGAATTTGACCCAAGTGTTGGATCGCCGCCGCCGACAATATAAATATTTCCTTTAAGAATGTGATCGTCCGTTATAAAGCCGTCATAATATAATTTTGTTCTAAAACTAAAATCCTCACCTAGAAGATTTAACGCAGCCGATGTAGTAAAAACCTTTAAGCCGGATGCCGGCGCCAAGCTTTCTTCACTGTTAAGTGAAACAATTGTTTTTTTGCTTTTAACATATTCTGCATAAACGCTCCACTGACCATGTTTTATTATAGGAGAATTTTTTAAGGAATAAATTTCTTTTTTAGTTCTTGAAAAGTTTTGAGCAATGCAAACATTTATTGAAATAAGTGATATCAAAAAAAAGTATAAAATCTTTTTCATTTTTCAGTTCCAATTTTTAGTAAGATTCTTATGTTTTAAAATTATAATCCTATAACTCGTATAAGCAAAAAATGGTGCCGCCAGTACATCAATTGAATAATGCACGTGCTGTAATATTACTGCTGCAGCAATTGCGGCTGTACAAAACAAGAATAAACTTCTGAAGATTTTTTTTGTTGTAAATAAAAAAAGCAAGAACAAAGTTGCGGTATGACCGGAAAAAAATAAATCTTTGGTAAGCAGCTTACCAGTTCCAAAGAATTGAACAAACGGATCATTTAATGGTATCATTTTTTCCGGCGGATTTAGTGGAAGTGCATACATTGCCGCAATTCTAAAAATGATCATCAAAGAATATGCTTGTATGACCAGCATTAATTGTCCGGGCTCTTTCAAAAAAATTACTACTGCAGTAATTATTGAGAAATAAATTAATGCGAATGTCAGCCAAGTTAAATTTATTGGATTGAAAAGTTTTAATATCGGATCCGGCAGTACAACTCCTTGCCGTATTTCTACAAAATTT
>DAIEML010000009.1 GCA_027349615.1 Ignavibacteriales bacterium
AATGCCGACGACAACACCGACAATCTTAAATTTCTGGTAAGTCTTTTCAATAACGATCGGCTTGTACTCGGGATTTTCCGAAAGCAGTTCAATTTTTATTACAGAAGACGATTCGCTCTTCTTTTTATAGAACCGCTTTACAACTGCAGCGTCATCGAGTATTGCAACTACAATTTGCCCGTTCTTAGGCTCGAGGTTGGGATTTACAATTACAATATCGCCGCTAAAGATATAGGCGTCCTTCAAACTGTCGCCTTTCACTCTCAGCAGGAAAGAATCCTTCGGCATTCTTGCCACAGTCGGAAGCTCAACCGTATCGATCGCATCCGGATAAATTGTAAGCGGATTGCCGGCGGCAACCTCACCAAGCACGGGGCGCGGAATAAAAAATTTATCTTCAAGCGTAAGCTCAATGTGGCGCGAAAGCTTAGGGTTCTTTTTTATGAAACCCTTCCTCTCGAGCGCTGCTAGATGCTCTCGAACCGTCGCCCGGTTTTTATATCCGAAATGCTTTGCTATCTCGGCAAGCGTGGGAGGAATTCCCCGCCCGGATTTTTGTTCAATTAAAAAATTCAATATCCGTTTTTGAATTTCGGTTATTTCTTTAGACACGGCACACCTCCGGTTCATCAGTTACAGTTCAAAAAGAAAAATAAAACTACCATACATTTGTATGGTAAAATAGAAAACGAATATAAGATTGTCAATGAAAAAGATAGGTAGAAAAAATAGATTTAAGTTTTTGAATGCCTGCTAAACAAAATGATTGAGTTTATTGGGAAATAAGTTTGAGAAAAATTTTAAAAATAATATAGTGAGAAACTATAAACGAGATTAAAGATGAAATGAAATTAAAATTTAAATCAAATCTTGAAAACTATGTTTGCAATAAAAAAGATTAATTCTTATACATGAAGAAGAAAAATCTTTTCCAAAGAATCGAGCATCTTCTCACGGAAAATCGGTTTGGAAATAAAATCATTGAAACCAGCTGCAATAAATTTTTCTTTATCGCCCGGAAGAACATAAGCCGTTACCGCAATGATCGGAATATTTTCATATCCCGGCATCTTATGAATAATTCTTAATGCGTCCAAGCCGTTGTATTCTCCTTGAAGATTAATATCCATAACAATAAAATCAAAATGAAAACTATCCAGCAGCGGTAAAGCTTCTTCAAAACTGACGGCAAATTTAATTTCTTTAAGTTCTTTCATCTGAACTTTAAAGAGAATTTGGGAATCAATTTGATCTTCGATATAAAGGCATAAAAGAGAAGATAAAGGTTGTTTATCAAAAGATTTTTCTACTGGCTTTGATTCGATAGGCTCGGATTGAATTTGCTCAAAGCTTTCTTTAGGTTCATCTTCCGTTTGAACTGATTCTATTTCATCTAACTTTTTACGATCGACAGGAGTAAACTCCTCTTGAAGTGTTTCTTCAATTTCTACTTTAGATTCACTTTCGGAAGAGGTTTCTTCTTCAACAATTTCTTCAGGTTTGGATACAAAAATATTTTGTTTATTTTCAATAACTTTTGTAAAATTAATTGGGAAAATAAATCCGCAATCGAACTTATCTTTGCCTTGTTCAGTCACTTCAAATTTACCGTTAAGCAGCTTTAATAATGTTTTTGCTAGAAGAATTGATAATCTTGAAAGTCCATAATCTTTTGCAATAGAATCATTATCAGAATCAAAAAAAGATCTAAAATTATTCAGCATATTCTTTGAGATTGCCGAATAATTATCCTTCATAGAAATAATAAAATATTCATCGTCTGCTTGATAAGCAGAAAAATATATTTTCTTTTCTTTATCAATATGAATTGCAATTTTAAGAAGCAAAGAAATCAGTGTTTGAAACTTTTGTTTGTCGGATTCAAATTTTAATGACGAAGAAATTTTACCGTAAGCAAATTCCATTTCTCTAACGCTTGAAATTTCTTTAAAATCATTATGTAATTGATCTATTACTTCTGTAATTCCAATTTCCTGCGGAACAAGTTCATAATTGTTTTGCCTAATGTTAGAATACTCGATAACCGAATTCATAATATTAAGAAGCCTATCGCGGTTTTGATTTATAATTTCAGAGGCTTCATTTTGTTCAGGAGTTGGGTTTTTTATTCCTTCCGATAATTCTTGCACAAAGCCAAGAATTACATTTATCGGGGTTAATAGTTCATGAAAAAGATTTGGCAATAAATTAAAGTCAGTAATGTTTGCATTAGAAGGTTCAATTTGAGGTGCTTTTTCAACAAAAACTTCTTTAACCACTTCTTTTATTTTTTCTTCGCTATCAATTGCAGCATTATCAATTTTGCAAAGGATACTAAATAACTCTACTTCTCCTTTATAATTTAAAATTGGAGTTGCAGTAATTTCGCTTTCACTAAAATTCCCATCGGATTTTTTCAATTTAGTTAAAATTGTAACCGGTTCTTTTAAGTGAGATTGAAAAATTGAAGAATTAATGGTTCCGCGATCTTCATTTTTTACTAACGCTGCAAAGGAAGAATTTTCTATTTCATTTTTTTGATAGCCTAAAAACTGCTTTACAGATTGATTACAAAACGTTATTATTCCAACATTATCAGTAACAAAAAGTAAATCATTTGTATTATCAAATGCTGTTTTAAATAACTGATTTTTCTTATTCAATTCTAATTGATTTGTTACATCGCGAACAATATTAAAGTGTGCATCCTTTTCATTAAACTTAAATGGAATTTTACTTATTTCGACAAAGACATAAGTTCCATCTTTCTTTTTATGTTTAAAAGGACCATTGAAACGCCCCATCCGGTTTGGCTGATTAGAAGAATCTAATAATGTTTGAATGTCTTCAGAGGAATAAAGATCGGTAAGATCCATTTGTAAAAATTCGTCTTTCCGGTATCCATAAAGTGCTAAAGCAGCATCATTAGCCTCAATGAACCTAAGATTTTCAGTATCATAAATAAAAATAGGCTCAGGATTATTTTGGATTAAAATCTCAAACATTCTACCTCTATTATTTATTAAATTCTCTAAATTGTCAAGATTAATTTTTTCTTCAATTAAGATTGAAATTCCTTCAATTGATTTTTTTTCATTAAAGATTTTGGTTAAATAAAAATCGAAATTACTTTCTAAATTTTTATTTGAATTAGTTTCAATTATCGCTTCAATCTTTTCAAAATTATTAGACGAATTTAAAAATTGCTGTATTTTTTCAGTAATTTTTAACGGAAAAACTTTTTCGTAAGGATAATTTCTTAAATCTACAATTTCTTCTGAAAACAATTTACTAAATTCTTTACTTCCATGCTTTATTATTCCTTTGGTATCAATAAATACAAGCGCCTTATTAAAATTTTCAATCAAATTGACGGAAGAATTATAAAATGTATCTACTTCTATTCTATCATTTTTATTTTCAATATTCTGTGCAATTCCAATAATTGCAATTACATTATTGTCAGCGTCACTTAATGGAATTTCAATCGTTTGATATTTGTCCGGCTCGCTTATACCAACAAGCGGAACACCTTCAATCACAACGCAATTAAGTGTGTCCTTTATATATTTTTCAATTGATGAATAAATATCTACTTGATAAGGAGGCAAAAATGATTGGTATTGTCTCCCTTCAACTTGAGAAGGTTTGAGTGCTAAATTTGAAGCAAGTTTATTGTTTACTAAAATATAAATCCCATTAACATCTTTTATCCAAAACAACTCTTCAAATTGATTTATTTCTTTTGAAATTTTTTCTTTTCCTATAAAAGTAAAAGGATAAAATGATTTTATCTTTTTTATTTCTTTTAATAGCGATTTATTATTTACTAAATTTTCAAAATTATTTGATTGAACTTTTAAGTTTGAAATTCCTGTTAAATTAAGTTTATATTCTTGCTGTCTGAAAGTACAAAAAATAAAAAGATCGCTGCCATCTTTATAAGTGTTGATAATTATTTGTGCATTTATTTCAGATTTGTTTTTCAGGACAAATTGTAAATTCTGAATGATTGGAATTTCGTTTGTAAATACTTCTTCAATAAATTCATTTAATTTTATAATGGAAGAGTCATCAAAAATTTCAGATATATTTTTTAAAGTATCAGAATATCCGAATAATGATTTGGCATTATTGTTAATTGATAATAAATCTCCGTTTTGATCAATTACAATGAATGGATCTGCAATGTTTTCATTTAACGAATTGAAAAGTTTAGTATTTATTTTATTTGATGAATCCAAAATCTATCTATAATTTTTTAAAAATTTGTTATTTAAATTAAGAATTTCAACGAATTAATTTTTTAAAATTATTGCCATGGCGTTTGCACATAAACTTCATTAGACCAAGATGAATCACCGCTGGCAATTGCTTTAATTCTATAATAATAACCAGTAGAGGCAGCTAGTCCGTTTGCGCTATCAATAAATTGAGTAGTTCCACGATTTACAACTCCGACGCTAATATAAGATGACCAAGGATATCTTCTTTCAATTTTAAAATAATTCTCCGAATAAACGTCATCATTCCAAGAAAGTACAACACTAGTAGAACTTGTTGCTATTGCAGCTAATCCGGTTGGTGGTGCAATTGAATGAGTTGCGCCATCACCATAAGTATTAATAATATTACTAAATGAAGATGTTCCAATTATATTCAGACTTCTAATTTTGTAATAATAAACTGTTGAATCATCAGCATTACTATCATTAATATTATTTGTGTTTGGTGCAGAAACAAGTTGAAGAACAAAGTCGCCATAATATCCTTTTTTTCTCCATATCTCATAACCTGGAGCAATAGAGATCACTGAATCCTTCCAAGATAAATTTATGGTTGTAGATGATAATCTTATAAATGAAAATGAATTTGGAGTTTGCGGAGGATATTTAATATTTGAAACCAAAATATTACTCATTGTATCGCTTCGAACTGAGGAACCATCTTTATCGTAATAAATTAAATAATAACTAATTCTTTTATTGATGTAGGTTGAATCGAATGAAAGCGGTATTACTGGTTTCGTACCGTCAGCATTTGCTGGATTCCATTTGTAAATGGCTCCATTAACATAAAGTTCAATAAAATTAATTCCAGTATCTTGAATTATATTATAACTAATATTTGTATTTAAATAATTTATTGTATCGTTTGAAACCGGATTGCTAATAGTAATCTTAAGATTATTTGATCCACCGCTGGATGACGGACCAAGAAATAAGTCTGTACAACCAGTAAAATACAAAACTGAAATTGACAAAATAATTGCTGATATAATAATCTGATTTTTCATAGAAAATGAAAACAAAAAATAGAAAAAGCTTTAATTCTTAGAAATAAATTGCATTAGAATATTTCCCGTTTTCTGTAAAGCAACATTTCAAAAATTTTCATGTGTTTGGAACAAAATAATCGAAATAATATGTACGAGATTCATCGGGAATTAAGTCGTTTATATAAACATAAATAATGTGTGAATTTTTATCGTATATATACTTAGCAACTTTTGTCCCAATAATTTCTGAGCTTAGAGTAATATTCCTGGCATTTTCACTCATATCAAGCTGAATTACCAAATTATTTACAATTTGTTTTCCTGGATTTGAAATTGTTAATGCAATTCTTGTGTCACCTCGTTTATCAACTCGTACTTCCACATAATTTCTTCTTGCCCACCAATTTTCTATTTGAGATAACGTGGTAATCCAAAAACCTTTTCTCTTAAGATCTTCAATTACGTTTTTAACAACTCCAATATTTTCAGGTTTGCATTGATATTCTGTATGAAGCTTTAATGTATATAATCCGCCTTCAAATAATATTCTATCTATATCTTCCTGGTAAGTATAAAATTGAAAATTAGGATCTGTCAATCCAAAATCTCTAATCACTTCATAATCATCTCTTCCTGTTTTAGAAATTGATACAAGAAGACTGTCTCCTCTAATTATAGTCGTCGGAACAGATCTATCCGTTAAAGAATCAGTGAAAATATATTTATACTTATCTTGAATTAATGCTTGAAGAGTATTTTGGTCATAAATTCCATAATAAGGCATGCAGCCTAGAATTTTGGTATCGGTAATTGCATCTATTGAAGTTCTAGAGTTAAATAGTTTATCTTTTTGAGTTTGAAAATCATTTAACTTATTTAAAGTATCACTTATAGATGTTAAGTAACCTATATCTACTAATGAACCGACATCACCATACCTAATTAGAGGTTTTAAAATACTTTTATTTAACTCTGCTTCATTTTGATCGATAAAAAATGAAGCTGGTACTTTTTCAGAATTTAAAATTCTTAATAAATTATTTATGTTGCTTACATCCTTAGTTAAAGTTGGAACTAATACAGCAGCCGCATTGTAGTTAGCAGGCCAATCTCTTACAAAAGCAATCGGTTTATACAGCAGCCAATTCATACAATTATTAAATAATCTATCAAAATATATGTAATCTTCTTGAACACCGATAACAGAACTAATTTCAAAACCCATCCAAACAAATCTTCCGGTGCCATAAGTTCCGTACACAATTCCAGCACTCTTTTTAATTTGATCTCTAGTTAATCCATCTTGAAGTCTATAATTGTACCAGAAACTTGCTTGAACAGTTCTTGGGTCTAATACTTCAACAGACATTGGACGGTCCCAAGTAGCAACTCTTAATGGATACCCGGCAGGAATATTTGCAGTAATTGGAAGTCCGCCGCGAAGCGTATGGATTTTTGTAAATTCCGAAGGCAAAATTTCTTTGCTAAACTTTAGACCAAAAACTTCAGAAAAGAAATCCCAGCCTCTCCATTTTCCATCATTTGAATAAGATGCAGTTCCACTAGTAGCAAAAACACTTCCGCCGTTATTAACATATTTTTTAAGCTGCATTATTTCTTTATCGCTTAAAGATTTTGAGCCAGGAAGAATTAATAGTTTGTATTTATTTGCCAAGCCAAGTTCAATTGTGGAGTCAGCAATTACATCATAATTAAAATTAGAATTTGATAGAAATTTTTTCCATGTAGAAATGTTATCATTCAGCCAAGTGCTACCAACCGGAAGCATATTCTCTGTATATTTTGAATAGAGAATTCCAATAGTAGGTTTTTCGCCATAAATAACTTCTTTGATTATTTTAGTATTAGGAAGTAATTCTGCAGCGCTGAATTTGCCAAAAACACCGCGGAGGATATATAAATAAATTAAAATTGATCCGACAAGGAAAGTTAATCCGCTTAAAACAATTAAAGCTTGGTTTACACCGCCACGCTTTTTTGTTGTTATCGCCACTTTAAGGCTCCAGAATCTTTATCATCTTTTGTAGAAACATAACCTTCTTCAGTATATTTCATAAATTTAGAATCTCTGCCATATCTTTCATCAGATTTTGTATTTCCCGATGGTCTTCCTTGGAAACCTCTTTGTTGAATTTTCATTGGCTGAGCAAATTGTTTTGGCTGAGTTGAACGCGATCCATAAGCTTGTCCATAAACTGTATAAGGTTGTGGCCTTTGCTGCATAGAAACTTGGTTTTGAGGAATTTGCTGTTGAATAAGAATCGGCTGTCTTTCAATATAAGCTTGCTGTGGAACTACTTTCTGCTTTTCAGCAGAAATAATAGCTGGCGCCGAAGCTGGAGTAACTAATTCAGCCTTTACTTCAGATGGTTGAGGCGCTGTGGCTATTTGTCCTTTCCTTTCTCTAACTTTGTAGAGAACATAAGCTCCGATTGCCAGCAAAAAAGTGCTGATTGTTGCAACCAGAATTATCGTTGATAGAATCGGAATCAGTTCCATAAGTAACCTCTTAAAATTAAATTTTTACTTAAGCTTTTGCTGTGCCCACTCTTTCGAGTTTTCCCCAGGTCATTCTAATACCAAGGAACTCTTCAATAGTAGACATCGCTTTACAAATATCGATTATAAGAATAAAAAACATTCTATAAATTATAGAGTAACCAACTAATCTAAATTCTTCTTTTTCAACTGCTATACAATAAAGTGCTGTTACCAAATCCAAGAGCGCTAAACCGGCCCACCAGAAAAATATTAATGAAGAAAAACCAAAAGCCAACGCAGCAATTATGAAGAATAAATTTGCTGCAATATTCATTGCCGGCCAAATTAAAGCTTCATAAAACATAGTCCAAAGAATAAAAGTATCACCAAAATTAATGCTTGGATTAACCATTAATTTTCTATGCTTTCTGATTGATTGAAGTATTCCTCTTGTCCATCTATATCGTTGTTTTAATAGCTGTTGAAGTTTTGCAGGAGCTTCGGTATAAGAAATTGAATTTTGTTCGTAATAAATTTTCCATCCGTTTGCAAGGATTTTAAGTGTAAGATCTGCATCTTCTGCAAAAGTATCACTCGAATAAAAGCCAGCTTCTTCAATTGCTTTTTTTCTGAAGAAGCCGATTGGACCCGGAATAATATTTACAAGTCTTACAAAACTTTGAGCACTTCGTGCCATATTTAAACCTTCAATATATTCAAGCGCTTGAAGATCTGTAAACAATTTTCCTCTATTTAAAACTTTAACATTTCCTGCAACAGCTCCAATTTCTCTTGTCGCAAAATGTCTAACTGCAAGTTTAACAGAATCCGGAGAAAGCTGTGAATCACCATCCATGCATAAAACTATTTCCGCTTTTGAAAGTTTGATTCCTGCATTTAATGCTTTTGCTTTACCGCCGTTCGGTTTATTTATTAAAGAAACTTTTACGTCAGAAAATTTTCCTTTTTGATATCCAACTAAAGTTTCGGCAACTTCTTTTGTTCTATCCGATGAACCATCATTTATTACAATTATTTCATAATTAGGATAATTAAGATTAAGTAAAGATTTTATTGAATCAGCAACAACTTTCTCTTCATTATAAACTGGAACTAAAATAGAAACGAATGGGAAATACCCGCCCAGCGGTGCCGTATAAGTATATTGATTAATATAAAGATAAGCCAATAAAAGAATAGCAAAATATCTGAATAATAAAACAAACAAGAAAATTACTAAAGCTACGATGGTTGAATATTCAAATAAAGATTTTACAGAAAGCACTGTCATTGGAAGAGTATAAACAATAACTAAAATCAAAAAGAATGAAATAATACCTGTTGTTATAATTCTCCGCAGATATCTTTTCGGTTTATCTTCATCAAATTGATTTGGTTCTTTATTTTCCAAAACAATTGCCAATCTATTTATATCTTGATTTAATTCCATTTACAAAAACTTATTAATTTTAGTCGATAAGTCAATTATAATGCCACATAAATCATTATTTTTTGAAGACTTTAACAGATTTTACCACTAATATTTGTCACAGATTAAGATTAATCCAAAGCTTGTATCAAATTAAACCAGACAAAGGATTCTTAATTTATTCATTAATTTTTCTTAGTAGAAACAGTAAAAGCAAAAAATTGAGAATTAGTATTTGAAAATAGTTTTAACGAAGAAATAAGTTTTTAAAATTATTAATCTTTAATAAGAAGAAATTTAAAGATCATTTTATATAATTAAATCGGAACAGCGCACAAAATCTAAAATTATAATGACCAGTAAGCGGTTATACCGGCAGACCACGAACTGTAACCAACAAAATTCTGCAAGCTGCTACCTCCGCTAATTCTGCCTTGAATTGTAAATCGATCTGCTAATCTAAAAGTTGCAATTCCATATGCTTGTCTAAGAATAAAATTTGTATTCGCAACAAATCCGATTAACCCACCAACGGTTACAGTTGTATTAGAATCTTTTATTACGTCCCAATCTGCAGTTATATTATGTGATGAATAACTTGACGGTGAAAAATATAATGTTGAAGTTTGACGGAATGCGGAGCCATAATATTCATATCCAAAAAGAAAATTTGGATAGAAATATTTACCAATTCTGAAAGCAAGAGTATTTCCAATATTTCCATCTGAAAAACTCATATAGGAATAATCCAACGAAGTTTTAACTCCGGATTTAAACTGATAATAACCGCCTGCTCTAAAAATATTACCAATCATCCTTAATGTAACTAAGTTAGTCGAAAAAATTAATTGTGAAGCATCCACTTTAGAATACATTCCATAAATCGCATAATTATTTGGAACTTCAGTTCTAGCATAAATATCAGCTATAGGCTGCCTATATCCATTGCTATAAAATGTGTTCCCAAAATTTACACCAAACATTAATGTTTCAGCCAGCCTAAAAGTTAAATCCCATCTAAACGTTGTTGTATTTTCTTGAGCGGTATTTGAAGCTAAAGTTGTTCTAAAAGCTTCAGCACCAAGAGTGAAAAAAGAAGTTATGCCAAGATCTACCCGTAATCCCTGTACACTGTTCTTGATACCGATATTATCAGCATAATAAGATGCATAAGGTGTTAGTAATGTGTAAGTTGGAAAAGTATTTAACAATCCTCTAAAGCCAGTTACGGGCATCCAATTATATCTTTGATCGATCATTGCAATTTGTGATGAATCCAATTGCATTTTTTCTTTCATATTATCATAAACATCTTCGGCTTTGCTATATTCGTGCATTCTAAAATATGAATCTCCAAGATATAGATTTACATTAAAATTATCAGCACTGTCCTTTGCAAGTCTTTGAAAATTTGATAATGCATCAACAGAATCGCCCATTGCAAAATAAGTTGTAGCTCTAGAATAATCGATATTAAAATCGTAATTCTGATTTAACAGATTAGTATAAACATCTATTGCTTTTTGATAATTACCCGCACAAACATTTACATCAGCATATTCCTTTTCGATCAAATTGTTTTGAGGTGAATTTGCTAAAAACTTTTCATATAAAGGAATAGCATCTTGGCAATTATGCTCTGCATATAATGATTCTGCTTGGCTTAATATAGCATAATTCTGTTCTTCCTGATACCGGAATTTGTTCATTGTCATTGCTGCTTGTAAGCCTTTCAAATCGGGGCTATCCGGGCTTAAAGTTTTAATTTTATCCATATAATTTTCTGCACTGACAAAATCATTATTTCGCATGCTTAACGAGCTCATAGCTATTAGCGCAGCAATATTATCAGGTTCTTTGGTTAAAACATTTGTTAAATATTTATTAGCGTCATCGAAATTTTGTCCAGTCCAAACATCAAGCTCTCCCATAAATAATTGGTACTTAATATTTTGAGGATCTTTCTTTAATAAAATTTGAAGTTTGTCTTGAGCTTTGAAATAATCTCTATTATCGGCTTCAGCTTGAGCGAACAAATAAAGAATATCTGTATCATCTGGATATTTGTTTAAATAACTTGAATAAACAGCTAATGTGGAATCATAATCTTGTAATTTAGAATAATATAATCCAAGATTTTTTACTGCATCTTTATTTGTAGAATCTGCAGCCAATTTGGTTTTGTATTCATTAACCTTTTGTTGATAATACAAGTTACTTAAAGAATCTACTTGAGCTGAAATCGCTACAACTTCTAAAGAATCATAACTTGCATTTTCTAAATAGTGAATTTGCTGATATGCTTCTTCATATCTTTTTACTTCAATTAGTGCTTTTAATAATTTGAATCTTGTATCATGATCTTTCGGATTCTTTTTAATGATCCTATAATATTTATCTATGGGATAAACAAAATTCGCTTTTGCTGGTGGTAATCCGTAATTAAAATATTTATATGAAGTATCATTAACTGTGTAAATATATCCCTTCCCTTTAGCTTCATCTAAACCATCCATGGCTTCTTTAAAATATGGTTTTATCGCAAGAGAATTTTCAAATGCTTCAATCGCTATCTTTGTTTTTCCTAACCATAATGAAAAATATCCAAACCTTGACCATAAACGCTGATCATTAGGATATTCTTCTGTATATCTTTTAAGAATTGGCCAACCTTTCGCGATGTGATTATTCTTTGCAAGAATTTCAGAATAACGAATTATTTCATCTGGTGATGCATGCGCCATTGTTAAATATTTATCATACCATTGTTCTGCAACTAACCATTGGCCAAGATTTTTATAAGCTACTCCTATTGCAAGATAATTGTTCGGATTATTTGGATTGATTGCAATTTCTCTTTTGTAACCTTCAATATCATTATATAAAAGTGAGTACCAAGTGTTTGTTGCTCTGGCAAGATTAGAATTTATTTCTTTGTCTTTCGGCTCTAATTTTCTTGCAGATCTATAATCATAAACAGCGTTTTCAAATTGCTGGCGTTTTTCATAACATATACCTCGCAAATCATATCCATCTGCTTGCTGTGGATGAGCAGAAATATATCGGTTTAACAAATCTATTGCTTCGCCAAATCTTCCAACATTCATTTCTCTAATTGCTTCCTGCTTCATTGCATCAACAATTGTTTGAGAAAATAAAATTGATGAAAATGAGAATAGTGCTGTAAGAAAGTAAAAGATGAATGTTCTTTTATTCATAATAATATCTGTTAATAGAATCCTAATTTATTCTTTTCTTTTTCTACTTCAGATGTTATCTGCTGAAAAATATCTTCAGCATTTTGAATATTTTCGTCTACTTTAATTGTGAAAACTGAAATGTATGGACTGACATTCTTTAAGTATTCTTGTTCGTTGTTCGGAAGGTTTGCTTTAACCTTTGCAACCAAATTCATAATCGCTTTTGTGTCATCCTTTGTAACCAAAATAATAATCTTATTACTAAGTACACAAATTTTATCTTTTCTATCACATGCAAGTCTGATAGAATTTTGTAATTGGGTTATTGTTAATAGCCCAGATTTTTCTGCGGCCTGATCTAGTTTAAATGAAAGGATTGTAAAAACCTGTCCGGTACTTTTGTATAATGCAATTTGATTGTTTAAAATTAAAATGAAATCATTAACAGAATAGAAATTTGAGAATGAAATATTTTCAACTGGTAAATCTAATTCAGCAAAAGATTTGTATTTCGAATTGTTATGATTAGATTTTTCTGGGATGTGTTGCGGCTTGATTTGAGGCTTCGTGCTCGATTTTTGAAACTCTACAATTATTCCTTTATAAGGTTCAATATAATAATTAGCTTTAAATCTTCCTTCGGTATGACCGATGTTTGGAGTAATTGTCATAACTCCATTTTGAGTTTGGCTTATATCATCTTCACTTCTTTGAAGATAAATTATGCCAGTTGAATAAGTTGCCATTGCATCTACGATTGCATTTGCAAGTGAGGTTGCTGGATCACCTAGAATAAATAAACTAGTAATTCCATTTTCCTCAATTGATTCAATTGTTTGAACAAAAACATCTTGCAAAAGATTTATGTTATTAAATCCAATGAAAGGTGTTAACTCATCAAAAACAATTTTGTTTGGTTGATATTGTTCAACAACAGTAACTATATCGTTTAAATATTCGACTAAAAAATCATCAGGATTTCCTACTTCATAAAGATCAGAAGGCGGAGCTACTCTAACAACAATGATAAGGTTTTGGTTCATATAATGCTGCAAGTCAAAATCAATTGAAGCAGCTTGGATCATTAAATCTTTTGGACGCATACTAGTAAAATACAGACAAACTTCTTTTTGGCTAGCACATTCTAAAGCATATTGTAAACCAACCAACGTCCTACCGGATTTTCTCGGCCCGATCAATAAATAGGTTCCTCCGCGATAAAATCCTCCCCAAGCATTATCAACAAGAGAAATACCCGATTGGACTAACTGTATTTTCTTTTTCATTTTATATAAAAAACCCATCATATTTTTTTTAATATTGCCAAATATTATGCCGAATAATATAATGCTTAATTGCTTATTAGCTTAAAATTTAATTACTTAGATTGATTTAAAGAGAGACACTAAAGATAAATTGTATTAGAATGCTACAAACTCTTTTAAATCAATATTAGCTTAAAAAGATTATTTCGGAGTAGAAAAATATCCAAAAACAAAAACAGCAGTAGCATTTCCAATAATTGTTGGCTCATTAGTTATGTAGTTTCCCCAATCATCAAAATATTTTACATCCTCAGAATTGAAAAAATCATATTTATAATTTTCGTGTTTAATCTGGTATTGCTTTAAAATATATTCAGGTGCCGGTCCGGCAGATAAAGCGCCTGGTAAATAGCCGCTATTAAAAAAGGCAACTTGAGAATGTAAATGTTTTGGAAAATCTGAACCAATGTTATAAATAAAACTTAATCCCCAAGGATTTCTTCCAAGTACAAAATCTCTTTGGTCAAAAGCTAAAGAATCGTAATAATTATTTCCAGTTAAATTTTTATAAAGAATTGCTTGTAGCGAAACTCCTAATAATGCATTTGTTGTTCCCCAGCTATAAGGTAAACCAGTATTAAAAATTGCCGAATCTTTATTCAAATTAAAACTAATAAGATTATTTAAAATATATTTTGAAAACCTTGGATAAATTTTCGATAATCTATAATCCGCAAGCGAATTAATATTTCCATAACTCCACCAATAATCTGATCCGGCACTATCAGCATATGTTACTGCGTCATCCAGATATTTTTGCTGATGAGTAGTCAAGTAAAGTTCTACGGCTCCCAAAGCAAGCTTTCCCCAAAAAGTATTATCGCGATACATTCCGGTTCCGCTTGTATCGATATTCGGAACATTATTTCGAATTGAATATAAATTTTCCGCAGCATCCAAACATTGTTTTGCAAAATCGTATTTCTTAAATTTTTCTGCCCACACTCGAGATGCTAATGACATAGTTGCGGCAAAAATTCCAATTTGATTTTTACCAATACCAACAAAACCTGGTCGATCATATTGAAGTGTATCTTTCTCAGGCAATCTCCATCCAACCTCGTGATCTCTCAAATCCATTACTTGAGTTACTAATTTATATTTTGAATAATTACATCTTAAAAGCCAATCTAAACCAACTTTTGCTTCCTCCAAAACATCCGGAATTCCATCCTTATCATCATCAAAATCAAATTTTGATTTATCAAATTCATAAGAAAAAATTAACATGTAAGTTGTATAAGCCGTAGTCGATAAAAATTTGATATAATCTCCTGCATCATGCCAGCCGCCAGTAAGATCTACACCTCCTTTATGAGTTTTATCTCCGATTAATCTTGATACATCAGAAAGATGACAAGGTTTATGAAGAATTGGATTTGTGGGGCCGCACCTTTGTTCTTTAAAAAATAGCATTAATGAATCGACAACCTTGTTATAAATTTTCCCGCCAATTTTAAATGGATAAGAATTGATTCCATCAACTACTATTTTGTAATTACCGACTGAGGTTAATTTTGAAAAATCAGCATAATAACAATATCTAAATTTACTGTAAGAAAGTTTTGATTGTTGGAGATAACTGTTAAAAGCCATTCTATTATTTGTTAAACTTTTAACTTCAAATTTTAAATTACTTATTGGACCTTCAGAAAAAACAATAGCAGTTTTAAGGTCATTTGGAAGGTACCCTACTTGATTAGCTCTTATATAAATATGGTTTTGTGAATAAGAATAAGTTGTCAGTAATAAAAAAATTATTAAAGCAAAAAAAAATATTGTCTTAAGTTTAAATATTAATTGAATTTTATTTATTACTTGAATAAGTTTCAAAATGAATCTCAAAAATTTGATTGTTATGGAAGATACTCTTCAATCTCTTTACGCAGTATAGCTTTTTCAACAGGTTTTGGAATATACTTGTTCGCACCCATTTGTAAAAACTTTTCTTTATCACCTTTTAATGCATAAGCCGTAACAACTAAGACAGGGAAATTATTTAAATTTAAACCATTCCTAACTTCTCTTAGAACATCTTCCCCACTCAATCTGCCTGGGAGGTTTATATCAAGAAGTAAAAGATCGTATTTGTTATTACTTAAAAGATTAATTCCTTTTTCAGCATCATCAGCAACATCAACATCATATTTATCTCTTAAATAAATTTTGAAAATTAATTGTGTCTCTGTGTTATCTTCTACGATTAATATTTTTTTCTTTTCCACAGTATCAGTTTAAAGATTTTGGTGATTATATTTCATTTAAACACTAATTACTTTGTTTAATTCATTTCTTCCATCTGAATTTCTCCACGTTCATTTTTTGTTTTTGGGAAATCAGTACCAATTATTTTATCCCAAACTGGAGAACTTACACCAAAACCTAATTCCTGATTTTGATAATGATGTTTCATGTGATGTTTTTTTAAGGAAAGCCAAAATTTATTATGAATATTAAAATGATGAACTGCATAATGAGTAATATCATAAAATAAATACCCGGTTAAGAATCCAACAAAAAAAGGAGCGACATAAATATTTCCAAGAGTAAGATAGAAAATGTAATAAAATAAAATTGCCAGCGGAATGCTTACTGAAGGAGGCATAACGAGCCTTTTAGAATCGCTGGGATAATCATGATGAACACCATGAAAAATAAAATGAATTTTTTCACCAAAAGCTGATTTTGCTTTATAATGGAAAATAAATCTGTGAAGAATATATTCAGTTAAACTCCAAACAATTATTCCAATTATAATTAATGAAAAAATATTTAGAATAGAAATTCTAAATACTTCATATGATTTAACTAAAAAATATAAAATTACAGGTAAATAAATTATTACGGGTACCGAAGGATGAACATGAGAAAGAGCTTCCATTAAATTATTTTCAAACATCCTTACTGTTTCATCTTTATTCGAAACAAAATTTTTGGGCATAATCACCTCTTTTATCTATCCGGGCAAATTTAATAATTTTTTTCCAATAAAAAATTCTAATATGATTTATACTACATATTTTTACAAAATAAAAATATTAACCGAATAAATTATTGGTTATAACTTTCTTATACCAATACCTGGAAGCTGGCTTAGTACAACTTTGCCATCAATTATTTTTGTTCCTTCGTATACATCATTATTTATGAGAAGAGCACCATCAAGGTCTGCCCAATCAACCAAGGGAGATAATTGAGATGCAGCAGAGATTGCGCATGAAGTTTCAGTCATACAACCCAACATTACTTTTAATCCTAAAGCTCTAGCAAGAGTTATCATTTTAAAAGCTTCACGCATTCCCGTACTTTTCATTAATTTTATATTTATACCAGAAAAAATTTCACTCGCTTTTACAACATCAGCTAACCTCTGAACAGATTCATCTCCAATTGTTGGAAGCGGACTATGCTGTGTCAACCATTTAATATCTTCAACTTGTGTTTTTGGCATTGGTTGTTCAACAAATAAAACATTTCTTTCGCTAAGCCAATGAATCATATCAAGTGCATATTGTTTGTCTTTCCAACCCTGGTTCGCATCGGCTGTAATTGGTTTATCTGTAACTGATCTGATAGTTTCAATCATTTCTTTATCATTATCTCTACCGAGTTTCACTTTTAGGATTTTATATTCTTCAGCTTCTTTAACTTTTTTTCTAACCACATCAGGTTTGTCTATTCCAATTGTATAAGAAGTATATGGAGTATTTTCTTTATTCAATCCCCATATGTTATACCAAGGTTGATTCATTAACTTGCCGATTAAATCATGCAAAGCAATATCAACAGAAGCTTTAGCAGCCGGATTTCCAGGTGCAATTGAATCAATATCACTCAAAATTGTTTCTAATTCAAAAATATTTTCGTACTTATCAAAATTTACTTTGGAAAGAAAATCCAAAACCGTTTGATGTGACTCGCCAAGATATGGCGGCATCGAAGCCTCACCATAGCCGATAATTCCCTCGTATTCAATTTCAGTAAGTACTATCGGAGTTGTTGATCTTGAATTTGTTGCAACTGTAAATACATGTTTTAATTCCAATGTATATGGTTTAAATCTAAATTTTATTTTACCCGACATTTTTTTCTCTACAATTTTTTCTTCAATTAAGTTATTTGTAAATCCGGATAAAATTGCTGAGCCAGCTAATAATCCGGAAGTTTTTATAAAGTCCCTTCTATTTTGTTTCATCATAGCCCCATTTAACTGTTAAAAAGTGATTTAATTAATTTTTCTCTTAAACTTTACAATGTAATTAAGATCTAATAGTAAAAAATTTTTTAAAATTAATATTGAACTGTTTTTAACGCTTCAACTCCGTTTTCACCTACAGAACCAATAATTCTTTTTGCTCGAACAAATTGGTTTAACCTATAAGCATTAAAATTTTTTGCTGATTTATCGAAACTACTGATATGAACCATTCCAGCTTCATGAATAAATTCTCCATCGCCAATATAAATTCCAACATGAGTAATTTTTTCCCTAGTTGTTTCGGTTGCCTTCTTGCCGAAGAATAATAAATCTCCAGGCTTGAGATTATCGAAACCTTTTTTTGTGTCTATTGGAATTCCAACATTAACTTGTTGCGAAGCATCTCGAGGCAAATAAATTCCATTTAGGAAAAAGACAGTTCTTGTAAAACCGCTGCAATCCATAAGCTTTGCAGAAGTACCGCCCCATAAATAAGGAACTCCTAAAAAAGTTTTTGCTGTTTTAATAATATTGTCAGCAGTTAATTTTCTATTATCCAACCAAGTTTTAAAATCTTCACAAGATGAAATTGGAACGTAGGCAATTCTTTTATCTGGATATTCAACTTCCACAAAATCGCCTTCAACTGTAATCTTCTTTAATATATCACCAATTACAAGATCAGAAACAGGATTAGAATTTAAATCATTTTGTGAGTAAGAAAATCCATAATGGCTGGTAAAAATAACTTTATCAGAAGAATTCATTTCAGAAATTTTCTCTTTTGTCATAAAGACAAAACTTCCAGATTCAAGCCAGGCAATATATTTATCAGGAGTTTGTACAAGAAACCATCCTTTGTTTTTTTTCAGCAGTTTTACTGAACACCCGAGAAGAGCTTGTGTAGCTAGCTCAGCTTGCTGCTCCGGTTTTACTCTAAGTGTTGCAACTGAAATATTAATAACTCCAAAAATATTTTCGCCAAGGTTTTTTGCAGGAAGAATTTCTATTTCATCCTTAATTCTCAATCCTTCCTTTTCCAAGTTATTAACTAATTCTGACTTGGCATTTGGTAAATTAGTTTCGCCAGAAAGAAGTATTTCATCATTTTCAATATTATTAGAAATGTTGAATACTGCTGTTCTTTTATCTGGTGCAAATTTTTGCTGAACTTCTGAAATTATTTTTTGAATATCTTCCATAGACTTATTCTGCTGAGAAAAAATTGTTGTTGTTAATAAAAAGAAACTAAATATAAAAATATATCGCATGAACTTCCTCAAATATTCTTCAAGTAATTAATAGTTCTAAAATATAAATTTTCAAATTTAATTCTAAGGAAAAAAATAATTTAAATTTCTTCTCAATGTGATTAAAGGATAACCAAAGTTGGCTATTTATGAGACAAGAAACATTTTCAAAAGAGATTTAATCTTTTATATTTAATTGTAAATGATGGTATAGTTTTAGATAAATTTCCTAAATGACTAAAAAATCTTTTATATATAGTACAAGAAATTTCTTGTCTGCCTTATGCTGGTTTAATATATTGATTGTTAAATAAGAGAAATTATTTGATTTTTATTGCTATCATAAATTTTAAATGTAAATAAATATTTAACGAATTGGAGAACATAAATAGTGCTTGAAAAGATTAATCAATCGTACTTAAAATTTCCTAACCGAAATGCTTTTTTTATTAATGGCGTTTATTATACCTATGAACAATTTGCACAATTAGTTTCTAATTTTAGAAACTATATTGAAAGTAACTGCAGCAAATCTGAAAAATTAATAGGAATTATTGCCAAACAATCTCCTGAAATCGAAACTTATGCAGCAATTTATGGTTGTCTATTTTCAGGCCGAGGTTATGTTCCAATTAATCCAAATAATCCGCTTAGCCGCAATTCTTCGATACTTGAACAAACAAACATCAGCACTATTTTATGTAAAAAAAATGAATCTTCAATAGCTGAAATAGCGGCGGGAAAAAATACGAAAGTTGTTTCGATAGATGATTTGCCAATCACTAAAATAAATTTACAGCCCCCAGTAGTTGATGAAAACGAAATTGCATATTTGTTATTTACTTCAGGAAGTACAGGAGTTCCGAAAGGCGTTCCAATAAACAGAAAAAATTTAAATTCATTTGTGGATGCATTTTTTAAACTTGATTATAACGTAAATGAAAACGATAGATTTCTTCAAATGTTTGAACTTACATTTGATTTTTCTGTTATTTGTTATACCGTTCCACTTTGCGTTGGTGCTTGTATTTACACAATTCCAGCAGAAGGTGTAAAGTTTGCAAATGTATATATTGCTTTGGAGGAAAATGAAATAACTTTTGCTTGTATGGTGCCATCAGTTTTATCTTATCTTACACCATATTTTGATGAAATTAAACTGGAAAAAATGAGATACTCACTTTTCTGCGGGGAAACATTATTAGAACAAACAGCGCAAGGATGGTCTAAATGTACACCTAATGCAAAAATTATTAATGCTTATGGACCAACTGAAGCAACGGTATGTGCTTTAATCCATGAATATCAGCAAGGTGATGCCAACACGATTATTGGCAAACCTTTGTCCAATGTTACGGTTTATATTCTTGACGCTTATCTTCATCCAGTACCTGTCGGTGTTGTCGGCGAG